>JAFPVA010000185.1 GCA_017413105.1 Butyrivibrio sp.
ATCTTATCAGCTATAAAAAGAGGTCCGGCATATATCTCGTCAAACAGCCCTGTATACTCACCTCTTCTGTCATGATTGCCAAGAAGCAAGATCTTTTTTCTGACCCTGAGCTGTTTTACATACTCAGGCTTTCCAACATCTCCAAGGCATACAAATGTATCATTTTTCATGATCACAGAATTTAATATTCTGACCTGTTCATTAGGATCTATCCAATTGGGATCCATTATTTTACAGTCATCATCATCAAAGTGAGTATCAGACAGGATATATACCGATCCATTTTCTGACCAGTGCCTGAATGGTTCATACAATGTAGATATCATGCTCCCTCCATCTATGATTACTCATCATTTTTCCACAATGAGTCTATTACTAATTCTTCATCATCTTCCTGTGTCTCTACGCCACTTAAAAGAGGCGTTAATTCAATGACTGATATACTATACTCATGCTTGGATTTATACAGATCTCTTATCTCACGCTCAGAAAAAGAATCAAGCAATTTCTTTGAATCCAACGAATTTATCACAACATTCCTACACTCGAAATCCACCTTACACGTAACCGCTTCACCAGGAGCAATCCTTTTCTCACATTCCACAATATATTTGTTGAATATCTCTTCAGCGATAGTACTAAATCTTTTAGGTATAATATGATTCAGTTCATCTTCATCACATATCAGATATACAAATTCTTCAATTACCTGTTCCTTTACATCATCTAAAAATACAGGGTCATCATTATAGGCATAGTCCAGCGTGTTTTCCAAGAATATATCTACTGCATCATACATATTATCTGCGTGAACTAAGTTGTATGTGTGAATCGAGCAGCTACCAACCACAAAAAATTCTTCATTGAACCCATCAGCCAAATCTCCACGCCAACAGACCATATAATCTCTCAAGTTTTCCTCCAAAAATTGCCTACAACACAGCCATGCGGTATCACTTCAGGTCAACCGGCTTAGCGCCAAACCTTCCCATGGATTTCAGCATATCTCTATGCCTAAAGAACAGTTATCCTCTGACTATTCAAAAAACAAGACAAAAACCGATAAATAAACATGATTCATAAGTCACTAAGAACATAAAACCCAAAATAGTGGAGACTATTATCAGCCAGTCGAGCTGCCAATGATTACAACAACCATTGGGTTCCAAAAACAGGATTTGAACCTGTATTTCAAGCTTTTGGGCTTGCGCCTTATCCATTTGGCTATTTCGGACTTTTAAGTGGTTTTACAGACCATATTGTAACTTGACCCTGTTACAGGGAAGCCGGGTTCGAAGTTTTCGTGCTGCAGGCAATACTTTTACATTAAATTTCTATAAAAGTTGTAGCGTTGGACACCTTGATCTGAGTATCAAGCTCAGTAAGCAGGGTATCGCGTTTTTCTTTTAGCGCATCAGCTTTTTTCTGTGCTTCAAGCGGATCAACTACTTCAGTTGTATTTTCCTTAACATATGCATCTACAACTCCCAGTGGCTTATCATCCTTTACCTTGGTATCCTTACCAAGGATAGAAAGCCTCATGCTTTCAGCAGTACTTTGGAGCTGCTTATTCTTCGTATCTGCAAACTGGATCATTTTCTGAAGATCAGTCTCCATCTTTTTCTGAAGCATATATTCAAAATTTGTGCTGCCATCATAAGAGCCTGTGCTTCGAAGTCTATTTCTTAGAGAAATCGCTCCAGCAACAGTATACTCACCATATGAAGTCTTTACCTTGGTCTTGGCATTTGATGCTACTATGGCTGAATCTATTTTCTGATATCTGTCTATCAGATCCTGGATCTGTTGATATGCGCTCTCTGCATTTTTAGCGAAATCTTCTCTGGAAATTCGCTCTTCAAATACCTTATCCTCATTAGGCTTTATCGTATCAATGAAAACCGCTTTACCTATCTTATCAGTGATTTTGTCAACAAGAAGGTCTCTTTCATCAAGTGCCTGTGTTACAAGCATTTTCTCTGCCATATCTATCACTCTCCTTTTCTAAGTATTACTCATCATTCTTCATTAGATATTTGTTGTTTATTACCTTCATCGATAACGGTCCACTCAATGTATAGGAATGAACAGGCTCTATGGGACGGATTACTATTCCTTCTCTGGTAGTTCCGTTGAAACCAATTCCTTCTGCCCTTGCTAAAAGAGCTGCTTCGTCAGGATACTTTGCAAGAAGGTCTTCCCCTTCTTCTTCCACCGGGACCATATGACAGTGAACGTATTCACAGATTTCCCTTAGCGTTGCCAGATCAGTTCTCTTGTCATCCACCTTGGCAGTAAATACAAACCATTCCGGCTTCTTTAGCTTAAGTCTGTTCTTCTGAATTCCTTCACCGCACCATTCTCCCTGAAGAACAAGTGTGCTAAGTCCGTGCTCATCTGCGTACTCTTTCATCTTTTCAGGTATGCCTGCAGCCTTTACATGCTCAACAAATGCGGACTTTCCATCATCCTTATAAGTAAAGTTATGTCCGGTAAAAGAGATTTCTCCATCCCTTACACCTATTGAATGACTTGATCCGTCCATCTTAGTAGTTATGTAATAGGGCAGGCCCTTGAACTCATTTAGGAGCTCCGGTGCAGACTGTATCCTGGTCTCGTCTGTCTTAGGAATATATCCCGGACGATCACCAATCATAGTTCCTCCGGATCCTGCACGCTCAGGCATTTCCCATTCACGTACTCCTAGAAGCTCGGTAACGTCCATTCCTTCCTCCAGTGTCATGCCATGAAGCTTAGGCAGTTTATCTATTCCAAGGCATAATCCCTGGGATATCTCTCCTCTGAACTTCATGGTCTTAAGCCTGAATCCTTCACCCATGAACTCATTACTTCTGTAAGAACTCTTTCTCAAAAACTCGAACTCATCACATACCGGCAGGAAAGAGTCTATCTCGAAATAGACCACCATATCTCCCACATGGAATTCATCTTTTCCACCGACACACTTCCATCCAAGCACCTGAACAAGTTCCAGTCTATCTGCATCCGGTATAGGCATGACTGCCTTGATTTTCTGTATTGATGCTAGTTTTCTCATCTTTTCTTTCCTTCCTTCTCAATAATACTTCGAATAAGCTTCCCATATTCATCTCCTATCGGAAGCTCGTAATCTACATGTATCCTTTTGCGCGTTGTCATTTTAGTCTCGCCTGACAAGGGATTAGTGCCCTCTTTCTCATACTCTTCCATCCACATACCGACTCCGCGCTTCTGCCATGAAGGCAGCTTATCGTAATTAATTCCCCTGCTGAAGAGGAGTTCATTTTTGTAACTCACACCTTTGCCCTTCAGCTCTGATGTCGCCTTGTGGACTGACACCCCTTCTTTTCTAAGCATCCAGTAACAGTGCGAATTAAGAGCATTTCTGTTAGCATCCTCCTGTCTCCATCGGAAGTAATCCTCAACTCTTTCTACATTTGGGAGAGGCACCATTCTGCAATCAAAAGTTGCTGCCATTCCAAGTTCCAATGAAAACACTGCACTGGCTTCAGCAGCCAGTGTTGAATTGTATTTTCTTACTTTCCTTCCAAATGCATCCTCGCAAGATGCAAACAGTAATGATATCTCATCGCTTTCTGTGTATGCATACACAACTCTGAATCCACAATCCATGAGCGCGTTTGTAGTTTTCACCATCATATCTCTAAACTTTTCATCAAACGGCGCTTCAAAGTTGCAGACTTCTTTTGTAAGCTTTGTAAAGCCACGCCCATCAAGCCTTGCAACCATATAAATGTCAGGAAGTAATACCTGATCTAACGATTGCTCATAAATTCGCATCTTTGCATCCATCTCATCAAAACGCATTTCTTTCTCCTCAAGTTTTATTCATTATTGAAACAGCATCTCTATCTATAGTTCATACCAATAAGTAGCTTCTCTCCATAAATGTTTATTGTTAAATTCGCGATGCTGTCCTTCACTTAAACAGCCATCAGAATTAGAATCATCATTTTCAATATATTTCTTCATCGATTCTATATTCCAATCCCCATAACAATAAGCAGGCATTAACCTGTCAAAACATTCTTCACACAATCCATCTGAAGCAAGTTCTAGTTCTTCCTGCATGTAAGGATATTTATTCTCATACTCATATGGGAGATTATATATTGAATAAAGCTTCTCCCCTTTAGGAACGAGCCTAAGGCATTTCCCACATCTGCATCTCCTTATATAATCAAGAGCCTCATAACTATTCCCATCACACCAATTCACGGCGTTTTCACAAGTTGCTATTATTTTCTTTGCTGGTTCTAACGCTATCTCATTACGGTCATATAAAGTGATGGTTCGTCTTACAACATCATTCATTCCTCTCCCAATATCGTGACAACTCATAGTAACTATCCTCCATTACTATTCTCTACTAACAATAGTATTCCTCCCCTGCACAGTTGTCAGTTAACTCGTGGTTGATAAAACGAAGTCGCGGGGACAGGAGTCGAACCTGCTATCACTTGGGATATGAGCCCTGTATGGTCATTCCGTTCCACTCCCCCGCAAAGGCCGGATGAAAGATGTGCGCCCTCCTCTGATGATTACAGGTCACCTGCATCGCTATCTATGCTTATCCGGCGTGAAGTTTAAGTGGACCGCACGGGAATCGAACCCGCCATCTCTGGTATGCAAAACCAGCGTCACCCCATTGCGACTTCCGGCCCATGGCGCAGAAGACCGTGCCTGTGGCCTTCTGCTATATTTAATTGTTTATCCAGAAGTAAGGAAGTGCCTGCTTTCTCCTTCTGAGAGTGGATAACCGGTTATGATCCGGCACCTTCGATTTGGAAGACCGATATGCTGCCAATTACACCACATCCACGTATTTTTGTATTAAAAAAGGATCCATCCAACACGGACAGATCCCAAAATCCTACAGCTTATTCCAATGCTACCGTTGCAAGCTAACATCGGACTTTGCCACCTGTCCTGATATATTTTTCTATTCCCTCTGTACGTCCTGATGTTTCTGAAATGAGCGCACCAATAACAATCGTATCTGCTGTAAAGCCATACGCCTTTGTCGCGGTTGTGCATGTCAAATTAGAAATCATCATCTGTTTCATTGAAAACTTTTTACCTTGCCTTTCTATCTGTCTACTAAATCTGTTTAACAAAAAAGGAAGCGACCGCATATTTACATTGATGCTTGCATCAAAATAAATAGGACAGGCACTTCCTATGAACATACATTAGCACCTGTAATATGAAATGTAAAGCACTTTTTTGCAGAATCACGAAACATCAAATTTCTATCCGTTCTGAAACTTTGCCTTCATTTAGATTAGCAATTGCAGCATCCATCACATTTAACGTGTTACTAGATATAGATAATTCGTCAGTACTATGTTCTTCAAAAAAACTCACAATCTGCTTAGCTGATACCGGGAAAAAGTTATTGGCATCTACACCAACATCATATCTTCTCTGTCCTTCAGACCTATTAGTCTCGTTGTACTCCATACGGGCATGGATATGTCCATGGAGATGGTAACCTCCGCTCCCCTTTTTAGGCCAGGATAACATTGGATAATGCATTAAAGAAAAAGCGTTCCCATCTACAGAGATTTTCATAAAATCCTGAATATCTGCAAAAAGCCGCGGATCATAATTCTTATCATGGTTACCTCGAATAAGATATTTCTTTCCATTCAGCTTCTTTATCAAATTATCAGCGTCTTCAATTTTCATATGATGACAGATATCTCCAAGGATATATACCGTGTCATCTTTTTGAACAACAGCATTAAAATTCTGCAAAAGAACCCTATTCATTTCTTCAACGGATTCAAATGGTCTGTTCTGCATTGTTATTATTGCCCTATGTCCAAAATGCATATCCGCAGTAAAATATATCATCGTATCAGTACCTGTTCGCTTCTACAAACTTCCTCGTCATAGTATCCACGATGTAGAGTTTCTGATTACCGTATGGATCCCCGTTTGAATACGTCGAGAAAAGATCTAATGTCAGCACTCCACATACATCAAGTGGTTCCTCTACAGGTGTGTGGCCCACTACCTGATAAAAGAGATCATCCCTGAACATCCTGTAAAAGTCCGCCTGAGGTCTTGCCCATATAGGCGAACTATCTCTCCATAGTTCCTGTTTTCCCATCCGATTGATCTTTGCAAGGATATCTTCAATTTCTTTCACATGGTATCCACAGGAATGAAGCACAAAAGTCTCAGTAACTCCGGCATGGCTGAACAAGACATTATCAATTCTATGGACAAACTTATATCTGTCCTCGAGGATCCGCTCAAGCTTAGTTATCCCTTCAATGACCGTTATCCTGGCCTGTACTGAATATCCTGATTCCATGGCATCCCAGAGATAAGAAACATCATGATTCCCGTAGCACCAAAGAGACTCGCCATGCTCTTTTCCAAACTCTGCAGCTCTTTTCAAAGTTTCTTCATAAGCATCAAGATCATTGCCCTTCCCCCAGTCATCAACTAGATCTCCAAGAACGACAATATCTTCATAACTGTTTTTATCTACCTTTTCAGCCTCATCAAAAATCCAGGGCTTTAAATGCACATCTGGAATCACCAAAACTCTGCTCATATGTATCCTCTTAAAATAACAAAAAGGCATGTTCAAAATCAAACATGCCCCGTTATCTGTAATTCAATAATCAAATCTCTTATCGTACTTCAACTAAAAAAGTCTGTTCCTTCCATGCCTTGGGAACAATCAGCTCATCAATGCTTACTCCCAACATGCCACTCAGAATATATAGATTATCGATAACAAGAAATGTTCCTTTATGTCTCCACTTATTTACAGCTTGAGGCGTTACGCCCATCTTCTCAGCAATAGCTCTGTCTTTTAGTCCCTTGGCCTTTATCATTTCACATATGTTTTCCTTCGTAGCTTCCATGTCCATACCCGAAGCTCTATCTGGCCACTTACAATTCACCGTGTAGTCTATGCACCTGTATTTTTCCAAAAGCATGCGTGACTCTATCATTTCCAATATTCTTCTGAGACTATTGTTTGGCATCTCATTTCTCCATCTATAATTATTATCAGTCCTCCTTATATTCTAATAGCAAAGTTCAGACCTGTCATTAAACGCGTGGTTGATAAAATCACCAATTATTATAAAAAGTCAAAAAAAGCATTAATCCCAGGAATGAGGTCGCAGGCATCCGGGGGATGCCAAGCTTGCGACTCCGAGCTCTGCGAGGGATCCCATAACCTTCCGCGTATGAAGCGGGTGCTCTGCCTCCCCCGCTATCCTGGAATAGCGGATATGGAGGGACTCGAACCCACAGCCCTTCGGTTAACAGCCGAATGCTCTGCCATTGAGCTACATATCCAAAACTGCGGTAGCAGGACTCGAACCTGCAACCTCCTGAGTCAGAGTCAGATGCTCTACCAGTTAAGCTATACCGCATTAGTGCCGCCTGTGGGCGTCGAACCCACGACCTTCGGTTTAAGAGACCGCTGCTCTGCCAACTGAGCCAAGACGGCAAGATGTTGCCTATGGGGTTTGAACCCATGACCTACGGTTTAAAAGACCGTTGCTCTTCCAACTGAGCTAAGACAACCTAAATGGGCACGGACGGTATCGAACCGCCTCTCGGAGATTTTCAGTCTCCTGCTCTACCATTTGAGCTACGAGCCCTTAGAGACAAAGGTGGGATTCGAACCCACGCTCGCGGAGTTGCAGTCCGCTGCCTTTCCATCTTGGCTACTTCGTCTTAAGCTGCGGCAATAGGACTTGAACCTATAATAGTCCTGAGTCAAAGTCAGGTGCTCTGCCAGTTGAGCTATACCGCATTGTGCAGTCTTAAGCGACTGCGATTATGTCATCAATAGGAACCTCAAGATAAACCGAAAGAGCTACGATTCTGTCTATACTTGGAAGAACCTCTCCCCTTAAGTATCTGTACACAAGAGATGTGCTAGCTCCCAGGTATTCTGAAACCTCAGATACTGTATGTCCGCTCTCTCTGATCAGCTCCCTGATTCTTATTCCTGTTCCTTCGATATCTATTACCGGATAATCCATTTCTCTTTTCCTCCTGAATAATTGCATTAAAAAATCCACCTAACGCAAGTTAAGTGGACCTAGAACTACTCTATTCTTAATGCTCAGGATTTCTTCGGATTATCTTTTCCCGGATCCTGGACCATCAACCACCAACTTGCAATTTGCATAACTAACAAAGCACTTCTGATTTTTGCAGAACTGCATAAACTGTTTGTTATTAAATTGCTTGTTGATAGTTACGTAGTACATTCTTTAAAATCTCTCCTTAAATCTTTGCTGCTGTGTCGCAGCTCTTTTGCGTTTCTGTAATTGTAATATACATCCAGAAACCTTGATCTGTATAGTGTCATCAGATGACACTGAGCGTTTGCGAAAGAATTCGAACCTTCGGCACAGTATTCCGTGCTCTGCATTAGCAGTGCAGCACCATAAGCCATCTCGGTCACGCAAACATAGTGGGTGGAGCAGGAGTTGCACCTGCGATGTTTCTGATGTGGGGGTTTTACAGACCCTTGCCCTCGCTGCTAGGCATACCCACCCATAATAGCTCCTGCGGGACTCGAACCCGACATTTCCAGCTTGAGAGGCTGACGTCCTTACCAATTAGACCAAGAAGCCACAGTGATCCCAACGGGACTTGAACCCGGTATCTCTGACGTGAAAGGCCAGCGTCCTAAACCATTAGACTATGGGACCATACGCAGGCACTTTAACGCCTGCAATCTATATTCAGTTCATGCGCTTATTGAATAAAGCCATTCCCCTTCGACTACGATAATGTCATCCATAGCAACACCTAAAACAGCTGCTAATACGACTAAATTGTCCAGTGTTGGCATGGCAGTTCCGTGCTGCCACTTGTAAATCGCCTGTGGAGTAGCAAAACCGAACACATCCTGTAAATCCCTCACAGACATACCGGCTGCCACTCTTAAATCTGTAATTCTCTGTCCCGTAGCGACCATATCGATCGCTGGAATATTCTGTGTCATTTCCGACTCCTTTCTGGCCTCTGGCCAAGTACACGAGGTGGGATTCGAACCCACATGCCTTTCAGCGTCTGATCCTAAGTCAGGTGCGTCTACCAGCTTCGCCACTCGTGCAAAACAGACCCGCCAGGACTTGAACCCGGACTAACAGTTTTGGAGACTGCTGTGCTGCCAATTACACCACGAATCTATAGCGCAGAGCCTGGGATTCGAACCCAGATATCCGTGAGGAATGTCGGTTTTCAAGACCGATGCTGTACCAATTGAGCCAACTCTGCATATTTTTTGGCAAAAGAAAAACCGCTTGCCTTGTCATCTAAGGTAAGCGGTACGCAAACATGTTTATCTATAAGCTTCTACTCCGGATTACTTCA
>JAFPVA010000186.1 GCA_017413105.1 Butyrivibrio sp.
TGTTATAGCCTCTGTTGATATCAATAGGTTAAAGTACACCAATGATACCTTTGGACATGCTGCGGGAGATGAGCTGATCTGTGCAGCTGCCAATGCTTTAAGCGAAGCACTTGGAGATAGTGGAAAAGTATACAGGACAGGTGGAGACGAGTTCACACTTGTCATTCACACAAAGAATATTTCTGCTATAAATGATGAAATAAAAAAGAATGCCTCCGCGTGGACGGGAAGTTATGGAGGCAAGCTTGCAATCTCAATAGGATATGCATCCCATCGTGATAATCCTGAGGTGGGATTGGATAGATTAAAGGTCATGGCTGATTCTCTGATGTATGAGGACAAAAACCGGTACTATAAGAGAAATGGCTATGAGAGAAGAGCGAAAGAATTCTGAATATTTTTCAGGTTGCTTTAAATCAAGTTGTATCATTTTTTGATGGAAAGGAAAAGATATGGGAAGTCTCACAAAGCGAATTTTATCATGTTTAGCATGCGTGGCATTAATTTTGTTTTGCATTGGCGGAAGCATGTATGTCGTTGAGCGTGAAGGACATCAGTACGATGGCGCAGCGCAGGGCTTTGCAGGAGAGATCAAGGTCTCTGTTTTTGTCGAAGGAAATACCATAACAGATATCACATATCAGACAGAGGGCGAGACACCATCTATTGGAGGAAGTGCCATAAAAGCACTAAGGACAAAGATCCTGAAGACTCAGAATGTGAATATCGACACTATTTCCGGAGCGACTTATTCCTCAAAAGGTTTTTTGTCTGCTGTGGAAATGGCACTTGGAGAGGCTGGTATAGTTGCTGATGGAAGCGGAGCCGGAGCAGGAACTGCCGAAGATTATGAAGCTACTGCTGATGTTGTAGTTGTCGGAGGCGGCGGAGCCGGAATGACTGCAGCGATCACTGTTGCTGAAAATGGTAAAAGCGTAATCCTTCTTGAGAAGAGTGACATTCTTGGCGGAAATACAAGCCGTGCAAGTTCAGGAATGAATGCAGCAGAGACTCATTATGAAAAAGAGCAGGGAATTGAAGACTCTGTAGAGCTCTTTATCGAGGATACAATTAAGAGTGGAAAAGAGATAAATGATCCGGAGCTTGTAAGGACTCTTGCCGAGAACACATCAGAAGCTATCGACTGGCTGGATAAAGAGAATGCTCCTCTTTCAGGGCCTTTGGGAACAATGGGCGGCCTTAGTGCAAAGAGAACTCACCGTCCTGTGGATGCAGAAGGAAATGTTACTTCTGTAGGTAACTTCCTTGTATCAGCCCTTGGCGTAAGACTTGAAGAGCTTGGAATTGAAGTTCAGACCGGAGCTACAATAAATAAGATCCTTATGGAAGATGGAAAAGCTGTAGGTGTATCAGGAGTTGGAGCATATGGCGAAAACATCACGGTTCATGCTGATTCCGTTATCATTGCAACAGGTGGATTTGGCGGAAATATGGATCGTATCGTAGCGCTTCGTCCTGATCTTGCAGGATATATCTCCACTAACGTAGCAACTGCAGATGGTGATGCCATTGATTTCCTTGGTGAAGTTGGTGCAGACTTTGTGGATATGGAGCAGATCCAGCTTCATCCTACTGTAATCCCAACTGATGGAGCACTTGTTGGTGAGGCTTTAAGAGGTGATGGTGCCATCCTCGTAAATAGAGAAGGTGTGAGATTCACCAATGAAACCGGAACAAGAGACGCAGTATCTGCTGCAGAAGTTTCACAGACCGGCGGAAATGTATGGCTTATTGCCAACCAGGAAATGTATGAAGGCTCAGCGGTTATCAAGAAACTCGATAAGAGCGGATACCTTGTGACAGGCGCAGATCTCGATGAACTTGCAAAGGCCATGGAGTTTGATGCAAATGCCACTGCTGCTTTGAAGGAAACAGTAAGTACCTGGTCTTCCTATGTTGCTTCGGGCACAGACGCTGATTTCTCAAGAGATATTGGAACGCCTCTTACAGATCTTTCTTCAGGACCTTACTACGCAGTTAATGTAGGCCCGGGAATTCACCACTGCATGGGCGGTGTAAAGATAAATACAGATACTCAGGTCATCTCTACAGATGGAACTCCAATCCCAGGACTCTACGCCTGTGGAGAGGTTACCGGCGGTATCCATGGAGCTAACAGACTTGGTGGAAACGCTGTTGCTGATATCGTTGTATTCGGAAGAATTGCCGGTGAAAACGCATCAAAGTGATCAATTCCTTACGTATAAACAGAGAGAGTATTTTGGCGTAGCATATAGCTCACGACAGAATACTCTCTCTGTTGCTGTAGTGACAGCTTTTTTATTTAACAAGTTCTTTTATTGTTTTCCAATCAGGGCATCTTGTGAAGGCCTTGCTTGGAAATTCACATTCCCTGTTCCAGGGCCTGTCAACTACCATTACCTTAAGGTCAGGAAGATGGTCAAAAAACTTAAATGCCATAGGTGAGTCTTCAATGGCATAGTCAAATTTCATTTTGTAGTAATCTTCCAGCTCAAGATTGAATTCGCTGTTCTTGATGAAACTGTCGCGCCCGTATTTGTTCAGGCAAAAGAGCTTAACTCTCTTCAGATCATGTTCATCTAGCCACTGCCTTGAAGCTTCATAAGCACTATCTGGTCTTCCGGTGATGATAGAGACATCGTGTCCCTGATCAATCCAGCTATTGATAGTCTCTACAGCTCCCGGTGTCTCCTCGTAAGAAAGAAGAACCTCAGGTCTGTGGCCTTCCAGCATCATATCTTCATATTCCTTATCAGTAAGATCAAAAGATCTTTTGAGATCAAAGAACTTTATATCTTCGTAAGGCACGTCCTTGTTAAACATCTCTTTTACAAGTATTGAAAAGTGCTTGGCAGTTTCACATAAACAATCGTCAAAATCAATATAAATATTCATACTTCGTTTACTCCGTTTTCTGTTCCGTAAAATGACACATTAAGAGTATACGTACATGAAGTGAATTGGTCAATTTATTTACACTACTGCTTAGGAGCGGAAATTTGAAAAAAATAAGTCAAAAGAACCGTCCCAATGTCTTGTTAATGTCATCAGGGGTCATCTCAGAAACGGGGTTAAAGGCATCTGAATCCATATAGCTGTAGATACTGTGCAAAAGAGCTCTTGCTTCAGGATATTCCTGGAGGCCCCAAAGGCCCATGGAGGAAGCCATAAGCTTGCCGCCGTTGCACTTTACTTCAAAGAGCTGAGACATTGGACGGAGAGTAGCATAGCTGTCCATCTCAGTTACAAGAGTGTCCATGTATCTTGGAAGGATGAAAGCTCTTTGTGAAGCCATTGGCCACCACTGGTAGTTGGTGAATTCTTCGGTAGGGAAGTCATTAAATAAAGGATGGTCCTTTAAAATGAGCTGTCCCATAGTGCCTTCCTGGTTAGGGAAGGTTCCAACTGACCAAAAGTCCGTAGAGAACTGAGCTTTGGCAGAATGTGGAAGAGATTCTTCTGTTGAGTGGGGAGCAAGGAATACTTTGCCGCCGGCTTCCAAAATTTTTAGTGCCTTTTCGTCAAAAACTTCTGTTTCATAAACTGAATCAGGGCAAACTGGCTTATCATCAGGGTAAACCCACACAGGGTAAGTGTTTCGAATATCGGTGTTTTCATAATAAACAACAAGATCCAGCCTTTTAGGAGAAGTGTAGTCTGCTAATGGTATTTCAATTGTTCCCACATTTGTTAGTGTTCCTGCAGGGCAATGAACTTCGCTTAAGACTCCTCCCTTGCAGGTAGCGCCGGATGTAGCCTCAGCACTATCTGAATGCTCGCAAAGGGCATATTTTACAGGTAAAAAGAAATCATCATGGCCGTAATTGGCAAATAAAACATCTGCTTTTATCACATCTCCTGCAACATAAGTGTATCTGTCGAGAAGAACCAAAAGCGCCTGATCTGTGAAGAAACTTCTAAATCTTGAAGGGGCAGCAAAAGGAAATGCTTTTGTTTCCAGGTGGGAATTGAGCATTCCTACAAGAGCTGTTCCCTGTCCGGGGAAGTCCTGAAGTCCAAGAAGAGATAAGCCTGACATTTCAGGAGTTCTCATGATAGCTTCAACTTCCTCGCGATAGCCTATTAAGGCAAGCTCACCTGTTGCGGCGATTCTCTTTTTCCATTCTTTATCTGATATACCAAGGGCTTTTAATTTATCCTTTACAATGCTGTAATTATCTGGCTTTGTAACACCTTTGAACTCATCAATCTCGTCAATATCAGGAGAGACCTCGTACTGACCGACTTCGAAACCAAAGACAGGTTTGTCATAGTCTTTTCTGAGGTCCTTCATAATCTCTGAGAAGTTGTTTTTTGCATTAGGATAGGTCTTGTTAAAAAGACCTTTAACTCCGGAAAGACGGATGTGCTTGTCCTTAAAGCGGGCAGAAGTGTAGAAGTCGCTCTCTTTATCAACTCCGTTTGCACCGTAGAAGTTGTTTGATCCCCAGGCAAAGAGGCGGGTGTTGTCAGTTCTTTTGGCGATTGATAAGAGCTCGTGCATGTAGGCAACGCCCTCTTCATCTGTTATGAGCTCATTTCCGAGTGAGAGCATAACAAAAGAAGGGTGGTTGGCGTAAGTCCAGAGGATTTCCAAAAGCTCTGTCTGATAATATTCCTTGCTCTCGCTGCTCTTAAAAGCGTTCCTTGGGTTCCAGTGGGAGAGCTCAGGCTGCATCATCATACCAAGCTCGTCAGCTGCAGAAAAGGCTGCTTCCGGCGGGCACCAGGAGTGGAAACGCATGCAGTTTACACCGTATGAGGCGTAGGTTTTTAGTATCTTTGTCCAGCTTTCTTTGTCCATTGGAGGAAAGCCTGTTTCAGGGAAAACAGCACAGTTGGCTTCGCCTCTTAGGAAAAATCTGCGGTCGTTTATTGTAAGTCGTCCCTCGCTATCGTAGGAGAAGTCCCTGATGCCAAAGCGTACATTTTTCCTTGTTATTTCTTTTGCACCAGCTAAAAGAGCTACTGTAAGGTCGCAGAGATTGCCCTTTCCTTCATCCCAGAGGTGGTCTCTGTAATTATCGGAAAGTTCAAGATCTGTGAGTTCTATGACAGTGCAGTCGTCGGATGGATCAATGTCTACCGCTGATTCGATGGTGTCTGCAAGGTATGGACAGCTTAGAACAACTCTCATATCTGTGGCCTTTATGGCATTTTCAGCTACATCTATAACAATGCGAACATCAAGTTTGTTTCCGTGAGGGTAGACCATAATGTCAGATAAAAAGATATTATCTCTTTCCTCCACGTAGATGCCGCCTATTATTCCGTTCCAGTTAGTCTGGGTCTCATCTGTGGCTGCTGAGGAAAAGACAATGTCTTTGTAAGGAAGCCCCTGATAGGAGTTGTCGCAGGTGAAGGTAATGGTGCTTCCTTTGTGAAGGATGCCCGTAACTTCGAAAACGTAGGGAGTGCTAAGGCACCCGCTGGCGCTTGGAATGTCTGCGCCGTCCACATTAAGAGAAAGAGCACGGGCTCTCTCTGCTATGATAAAGAGTCTTTTGTCGGAGGAAGGCTCTTCATCAAAAGTCTTCTGAAATGTAGCCTCGCCCTCATAGGTGTAGAGCCTTGTGAACCTAGAGTTGATCCTTGGATCAGTCTCCGCATCTTTTTCCATGTGTTTGTTTCTGTCTTCAACGTCCGGATGCCAGGGCTTTGCAACCTTGTCAATATTTCCGATCCCGTTGGTATCAAGGGTTCCGGGAAGCTGCCCTTGCTTTTGAACCTGGTTTGCAGTAATCGTCCAATTGCCTGTTAGATCATATCTCATAATTTTCTCCTCTTCTGTATTTAAGCGGTGTTGTGCCGTTTTTCTTTTTAAACGACTGGCAAAATGCGCTCTCGTCGCTAAATCCAACCTTTTCAGCAATATCACTTATGCTCATATCCGTTGAGGATAAGTAGTATTTGGCGGACGAAAGCCTTGTATCAATAATGAACTGGTGCGGCGTTACGCCTGTTTTTTTCTTAAAAGCCCTGAGAAAGTAATAGCTTGTAAGACCTGCAATCCCTGATAGTTCATCAATTGAAATATTTTCTGAAAAATGATCATTTATGAAGCTTAAAACCTTTTGGAAATTCTCACTGTTTCCGATGATCTGGGTGTTCTCTGAAGTCAGCATTAGGTTCAAAAGATTGTGGATCATCAGCGAGTAATCGCCCTCTGAGCATTTGTTTTTACTCTCATTCATGGACTCAATTATCTTGTGGCAAAGACTCTTTATGGGCTGCAGGTTCTGCGGGGTTAAGATGTTTCCTTTGGAATTAATTATGGCTTCGTAGAAGTCCTTGCTCATGTTGCCATCAAAGTGGATCCAAGAGATGGTGGTTTTCACAAGGCTCTTATAGGAGTGAGGTTCATAGCAATTTATCAATAAAATCTGACCGGGATATACTATGAATTCTTTTTCTGAAATGCGGGCTGTAAGTTCACCGGTTTCAACAATTATCATGAGGTAACTGTCATACCTTTCACGACTCAGTTCATACCCGGGAAGGTATGTGAACCTGCCTGCAACAACCGGATAGAAAAAGAGCTTTTGAGCCATGGCAGAAGCATAGTGGAAAAAGTATTCAGAATCCCTTGAAACGTACTTTTCTGTAGATTTCATAAGCGGTTCCTCAGCTTGAAATTATTTCTTTTAACATAGAGGAATTATAGCACTGACAGATAGCTCATACAATAGAGCAATATTTTAACAAAAATCACCAATTTTTTCACTTGATGATAACCCTGGGGTAAATGAAAATGTAAGTAACTGGTCCGGGGCTTGCTCTGAATAGTTACGAATGTTAATAACAATAGTATCCGCAAAGGAGAATAGACATGATAGAAGCAAAAATATGGGAAGAGAGCGTTCTAATCCCAACTTACGAGGTCGGAAAGCCTGATATAAATCCAATGTTTTTGGAGAAGAGAGTGTATCAGGGAAGCACAGGAAAAATATATCCTTATCCTTCAACCAATGAGATCAGCCGCACCAAAAAGGATGTGGCCTGGAAGGCAGTTTTTCTTGAGAATGAGTACATAAAGGTGATGATCCTTCCACAGCTTGGAGGCAGGATCCAGAGAGCCTATGACAAGACAAACGACTATGATTTTGTCTACTACAATCAGGTGATAAAACCAGCTCTTGTCGGACTTACGGGGCCATGGATCTCAGGAGGCATTGAGTTTAACTGGCCTCAGCATCACAGACCTACAACTTATTCTCCTGTGGATTATAAGCTTGCGCAGAACAGCGACGGCAGTGTAACTCTGATCACAGGCGATGTTGACCAGATGTATGGAACAAAAGAGATTACGAGGTTTACTCTTTATCCTGGGAAGGCTTTTATAGAGATTACAGGGCAGCTCTATAACAGAACACCGCTTCCGCAGACCTTTTTGTGGTGGGCTAACCCTGCGGTTTCTGTAAATGATTACACACAGTCAATTTTTCCGCCCGATGTTCACAACGTATATGACCACGGAAAGCGCGCTGTTTCAAGGTTCCCTATCGCAACAGGTGAGTATTACAAGCATGATTACAGCGAAGGTGTGGATATTTCAAGATATAAGAATATTCCTGTGCCTACTTCATATATGGCTGAGAAGTCTGATTTTGACTTTGTTGGAGGCTATGACTACAAGAAAGAAGCAGGTCTTTTGCATGTTGCTGACCATCACGTATCACCGGGCAAAAAGCAGTGGACATGGGGCTGCGGTGACTTTGGAAAGGCGTGGGACCGAAATCTTACAGATGAGGATGGTCCATATATCGAGCTTATGACCGGCATGTTCTGCGACAATCAGCCTGATTTCTCCTGGCTTAAGCCCTATGAGGAGAAGGTATTTAAGCAGTACTTTATGCCATACAAGAAGGTCGGCCAGGTAAAAAACGCCACGATCCATGGGGCGCTTAATGTTGAGGTAAAGCCTGACAACGCGCTCTATATCTGCATTTATGCAACTGAGAAGTACAATGACGCTACCCTTTCAGTCCTCTATGGTGGTGAAACTCTTTTTTCAGAGAAGGTTGCAATTTCTCCTGTGGATATCTGCGAACGGGAGCTTGAACTAGGTAAGATTCTGGAAGGGAAGGTTACTAAAGAGGAATTTGACAAGAGCAGGATCAGGGTGACAGTCACGGACAATACTTCGGGGAAAGAACTTGTTTCCTACAAAATCCTTGAGGAAAAAGACCCTGAGTTTGCTGAGCCTGCAGAGGCAGTAAAGGACCCTTGTGATATTCAGACCAATGAAGAGCTGTTCCTTGCAGGTAACCATATTGAGCAGTATCGCCATGCGACATTTTTACCTGACCCATATTACCTTGAGGGCTTAAAGCGCGATCCCGGGGATATCAGGATCAACAATGCCTATGGACTTCTTTTGCTTAAAAGAGGCAGATTCGACCTTTCGGAGAAGTACTTCAGAAAAGCAATCGAGAGGCTTACAAGGCTTCATCCCAATCCTTACGATTCTGAAAGCTTCTACAATTTGGGACTATGCCTCTTTTACCAGGAAAAATATGATGAGGCGTACGATGCGTTCTACAAGGCAACCTGGTCAGATGAGCAGAAGGAAAAATCTTTCTATTATCTTGCGGCTATTGCGGCAAGGAAACATGAGTATGAGACGGCTCTTGACCTGATAGATGAGGCAATTGTGAAAAACAGTCATAGCACAAAGGCGAGATCTTTAAGGGCGGCTATTCTCTATAAGCTTGGAAGAAAAACCGAGGCCCTTGATTATACCTGTGAGAACTTAAAATACGATACATTTGATTTTGTGTCAGCTTATATCAGGACTTTGCTTGTGGGCGAAGGAGCAGAGCAGTTCAGGAAATTTACAAGGAACTTCCATGAGACCTTCCTTATGGTGGCAAGGGACCTTGCTGAAGGAGGATTCTATGAAGAGGCTGTAAGCGCCCTTGATATCTACGACGGTGATAATCCAATGGTCCATTATTATCGCGGCGCATATTTTGAGAAGCTGGGTGAAAAAGAGAAAGCTCTTTTGGCATATAAGAAAGGGGAAAAGGCAGATCCTGCTTACTGTTTCCCTAATAAGCTTGAGGACATAGCAGTTTTGAAGGCTGCGATGGCTGCTGATGAGGAGGGCTCAAAAGCAAGGTATTATCTGGGATGTCTGTACTACGACAAACTTCAGTACGACCTGGCAATTGAGATGTACGAGGCTTCCCTTGAGATATGCGATACATTTCCAACTGTTTTAAGGAACCTGTCAATTGCCTACTACAACAAGAAAAACGTCCCTGAGAAAGCCCTTAGCTGCCTTGAGAAAGCCTTTGACCTTAACAGGCAGGACGCAAGGGTGTTCCTCGAACTTGACCAGCTCTATCAAAAGCTCAACAGACCTTTGAAGGAGAGACTTGAGAAATATAAGGAAAACATTGGTCTTATCGAGAAGAGAGATGACCTTTATACAGAGTATGTAACACTGCTTAATACCCTTAAGCTTCATGAAGAGGCCCACGAGAGGATCACAGGCCACAGCTTCCAGACCTGGGAAGGTGCAGAAGGTAAGATCACAACTCAGTTTAAGGTAAGTCTCCTTGAGCCGGCAAAAGACCTGATAAAAGAAGGTAGGGCAGGCGAAGCAAAAGACAAGCTCCTTGAGGCTCTTTCATATCCTGAAAATCTTGGTGAAGGCAGACTTGAAGGCACTAAGGACAACCATATTTACTACAACCTTGGATGCTGCTTAGAAATGCTGGGTGACAATGATAAGGCAAAAGAGTGTTTTGAAAAAGCCACCCTTGGAGCCATGGAAGTCGCAGGAATGATGTACTACTATGATCAGCCTGCTGACATGATACTTTACCAGGGACTTGCTTTTGAGAAGCTTGGGAATAAAAGAAAAGCTAATTCAAGGTTCTATAAGCTCCTTGATTATGGGCAAAAGCATCTTCACGATAAGTTCAAAATGGACTATTTTGCTGTATCAATGCCGGATATGTCAGTGTTTGACGCAGATATGGACAAAAAAAATAAAGCCCATTGCTATTATCTCATGGGTCTTGGATACATAGGCCTTGGAGATAAAGAAAAAGCAATGGACTGCCTTAAAAAGGTTATTGAACTGGATAATACGCATCAGAATGCATATATTTACTCAGAATATTCACTGTAATTATCAA
>JAFPVA010000187.1 GCA_017413105.1 Butyrivibrio sp.
AAGCCCTGCGACGTTAGTCGCCTTCAAATGGCTTGGTTGATACATTCTTGGATTTTTATCCAAGAATGTATGAGTTCTTGGATAAAATTACAGAAATCCGCACTTGCTGCGGGTTTCGTGAGAACATGATTCAAGAGTCAACCAAGCCCTGCGACGTTAGTCGCCTTCAAATGGCTTGGTTGATACATTCTTGGATTTTTATCCAAGAATGTATACTAATCCAAAAAGAAAGGCGCCGGAAAAAACCGACGCCCTTTAAGGGGGAAAATTACTTGGTCTCTATTGCTACATCAGCTCCTGTGAGATTGATGTTCTTGGTTACTTTAGCGTCATAGGTTCCGGCTTTCATGATCTCTGTGAAATCAACGCCTGTAGCCTCTGACATGGTATCAAATACCTGTTTCATGACAATAGGCATATTTCCTGAAATCTGTGTAGCACCATTGGAACCATCTGATGTGCCATAGATGTTGATCTTGTCGATCTGTGAAAGAGGCTTTGCAATTTCTGCAGCCATCTGAGGCATGATCTTGATCATCATCTCTGCCATAGCTGCACCGTTGTACTTCTTATATGCTTCAGCTTTTTTCTCCATTGCCTCAGCTTCTGCAAGACCTTTTGCCTTTATAGCCTCGGCTTCGGCACGACCCTTTGCTGCAATACCTGCAGCTTCTGCATCGTACTTGGCTTTGATACCTGCAGCTTCCTGCTCAGCAGCGAACTTCTGAGCTTCAGCCTGAGCTTTCTTAGCATCAGCCTCGCGCTCCTGTTCGTACTTTGCAGCTTCAGCTTTTTTCTGACGCTGTACAAGCTCAGCTTCAGCTTTCTTTTCTGCCTGATACTTCTCAGCATCAGCTTTTTTCTCAATTTCAGCAGCAAGCTCCTGTTGTTTTACAAGAACTTCTTTCTGTCTGAGCTCAGCCTCGCGCTCTGCCTTCGCAATCTGGGCATTAACTGTAGCAGTCTGGATTGATTTTTGCTGTTCCTGTTCCTGAATCTGATATGCAGCATCTGCAATAGCGCCGGCTGTATCAGCTTCCTTTTTGAGCTCAGCCTGCTTAATGGCAAGAGCATTATTCTTTTCAGCTATTTCAGTCTGTGCAAGAACCCTTGCATCGTTGGCAGCTTTGTCGGCTTCGGCCTTTGCAATAGCTACGTCCCTGTCGGCCTGTGCCTTTGCAATAGCAGCGTCCTTTTTGATCTTTGCGGTGTTATCCATACCAAGATCATTTATAAGACCATTCTCATCTGTAACGTTCTGAATGTTACAGGAAAGAATCTCAATACCAAGCTTGTTCATGTCCTTGGAAGCTTTTTCCATAACCTGATCTGAGAAGCTGTCGCGGTCAGTGTTAATGGTCTTTAGAGCCAGTGTACCAATGATCTCACGCATGTTACCCTGTAAAGAATCCTGAAGGTCAAGAGTAATCTGCTCAGGATCCTTGTTAAGGAAGTTCTTTGCAGCCAGTTGAATGGATTCTGTGTCGGTACCGATTCGTACCTTAGCAACTGCATCTACATTTACATTGATGAAATCATTGGTGGGAACTGACTGCTCTGTCTTGATGTCTACAGTCATCTGTCCAAGATATAGTTTATCGACTCTCTCGAAAAATGGAATCTTAACTCCCGCACGACCGATGAGAATTCTGGGTTTTCTTCTGATACCTGAAATAATGTAAGCTCTGTCTGGAGGAGCTTTTACATATCCCGCAACAATAATCATGATCAGTACAATGATCAAAGCGAAAATGGTGATAGTTTTTAGTGTCATACGTTCCTCTCTTTCTTAAGGCTATCTGCCTTACAAAACAACACTATCGTTGTTGAAATAAGTGTATGACATGGACAGTATCCAATAAATATCTGCCTTTGCGTCTTTGGCATTCGTATTTTGCTGTTTCTGCGAAAGGAACTGCAAGCAGAGTGCGTTTGCCTAGACATTAGAGCATACTAGGGGTATATTATCCCTAAAGACAGTTTAGTTGATAGGAAAAAGGCTGATATTATGAGTGAAAAATTCATTAGAACTGAGATGCTATTGGGAAAAGAGGCTCTTGAAAACCTCTCACATAAAAAAGTTGCAATCTTTGGAGTCGGGGGAGTAGGAGGATATGTCTGCGAAGCCCTGGTCCGCTGTGGGATTGGAGCATTCGATATTATAGACAACGATACAGTGGCAGAGTCTAATCTCAACAGACAGATTATTGCTCTTTGCAGCAACCTTGGTAGAAGCAAAGTGGAAGTAATGAAAGAGCGCATGCAGGATATAAATCCCGACGTAAAGGTCAGTGTCCACGAATGTTTTTTTCTTCCGGAAAACTCTGACTCCTTTGATTTTTCCGAATATGACTATGTTGTTGACTGTGTAGATACAGTGACGGCAAAACTTGAGATAATAATGAAGGCAAAAGAAGCAGGTGTCCCTATCATAAGTTCCATGGGCACAGGAAATAAGCTTGATCCTACCAAACTTCAGATTTCTGACATATACAAGACGAGTATAGATCCGCTTTCAAGAGTAATGCGCAGAGAACTGAAAAAACGTGGAGTAAAGAGCCTGAAGGTAGTCTTTTCCACGGAGGATCCTCTCAAACCTAAGAGTATCGAAGAACAAAGAAATATAGAAGTGAGCCAGGACATAATAAATGATGATACTCAGGGAAAAGATATTAACTCTCCAAGTCGCCGCAGTACGCCCGGAAGTGTATCCTTTGTTCCATCTGTCGCGGGGCTTATCATAGCCTCCGAAGTGATCAAAGACCTAACACGGATTAAGAATTAAAAAAATCTCAGGCAAAAAACAATAAGTATTTTATGCCTGAGATTTTTCAATTTATCTTAGTGCCTGTGCGATATCGGCGATAAGGTCTTCTTTGTCTTCAAGACCACAGCTGATACGGATAAGTCCGGCAGGAATTCCGGCTGCTTCAAGCTGCTCGTCGGTGAGCTGTCTGTGAGTAGATGTGGCTGGGTTCAGGCAGCAGGTTCTTGCATCGGCAACATGAGTTTCTATTGCAGCAACCTTAAGCTTTTTCATGAAGCTCTCTGCTGCGGAGCGTCCACCCACAAGTTCAAAGGAAACAACACCGCATCCGCCGTTTGGCATGTATTTCTTGGCAAGCTCGAAATACTTGTCGGACTCAAGCCCCGGGTAACTTACCTTGGCAACTTCAGGCTGCTCCTCGAGGAATTTTGCTACAGCAAGACCGTTCTCCACATGCTTTGGCATACGAACATGTAATGATTCAAGGCCAAGGTTGAGAAGAAAGGCATTCTGTGGAGACTGGATGCTTCCAAAGTCACGCATAAGCTGAGCGGTACACTTGGTGATGAATGCTCCCTCTTTTCCGAATTTCTCGGCGTAAGTAATGCCGTGGTAGGATTCATCCGGCTGGCAAAGTCCGGGGAATTTATCGGCATGAGCCATCCAGTCGAACTTTCCTGAGTCAACAATGCATCCACCGACACCGGAACCGTGACCGTCCATATATTTTGTTGTTGAATGAGTAACAATGTCGGCACCCCATTCGATTGGTCTGCAGTTAACAGGAGTTGGGAAAGTGTTGTCTACAATAAGAGGAACACCGTGTTCGTGAGCAACCTTTGCGAACTTTTCTATATCGAGAACAGTAAGAGCAGGGTTTGCGATTGTTTCGCCGAACATTGCTCTTGTATTATCTTTAAAAGCGGCGGAAAGCTCTGCTTCGTCAGCATCCGGAGAAACGAAAGTTACTTCGATTCCCATTTTGGCCATTGTAACAGCAATGAGGTTAAAGGTTCCGCCATAGATTGAAGATGAGGCTACAATGTGGCTTCCACATTCACAGATATTAAAGAGGGCAAAAAAGTTTGCAGCCTGTCCTGATGAGGTGAGCATTGCAGCGCTTCCACCTTCTAGGGCAGCAATCTTTGCAGCAACGTAATCGTTGGTTGGATTCTGAAGCCTTGTGTAGAAATAGCCTGAGGCTTCAAGATCGAATAATTTGCCCATATCTTCGCTGGTGTCATATTTAAAAGTAGTAGACTGGATAATAGGAACCTGACGAGGCTCGCCATTTCCGGGTCTGTATCCTGCCTGTACACATCTTGTACCAATACCTTTGGTGTTCATACGTTTTTCTCTCCTATATTTATATATTGTTGTGCTTTATGTGTCCTATTTTAGAAAGCGAAAACATTTTTGCTGGGGAGTAATAATGCAGCTCAGGAAAAAATAATATTACGAAGTTTTCTTGTTAAGCTTCCTGTAGCATAATCACACATCTGAGTCAGCATAATAAACGTGGTCTGGGTGGAAGGATCATTCATAAAATAAGCTCCAAGCCATCCGTCCCAGCCGTATTCGCCCTTGTGACCTATGATAACAGCTTGGGAAGGATCTGTCATCACTCTCATAAGATTGCCATAGGTGTGTCCCTCAAGTCCCTGCCAATTATCAAGAGCTCGCTGCTGCATGGGGGTTAAAGAACCATTTGTCAAAAACTTTACTGTCTCGGGAGTGAGGATTTCTTTTCCCTTATAGGTTCCATTGTTTAGGAGCATCTGACCAAAGTGCATATAGTCATCCAGGGTGGAAAAAAGACCTGCGCCACCTGATTCAAAGGCATTTGGAGCACCATCACTTCTGATGATCAGGTGAAAGCCCTCAAATTGCGAAAGCTTTCCGCGACGTTTTTTGTATATTCCGGACATCCTTGGAAGCTTATCTTCTGGTACGAAAAATGCGGTGTCTTTCATTTCCAGAGGATCAAAAAGTCTTTCTTTAAGGAAAGAGCCAAAAGACATTCCGGTGACCTTTTCGATTACAGCACCGAGAACGTCAGCGCTGGTGCCATACTGGAAGAAACTTCCGGGAATGAACTGAAGGGGGCATTCTCCAATTCTTTCGGCAAATTCCATGGTGGTCATAGGATTATCTGAATCAAGCCGTTTTTCAGCATCGCCAAACAGAACGGCAGTTGAGGTCTCTGCGAGTGTGGTAAGTCCAGGGTAAACAAGACCTGAAGTCATGTTCAGGAGATCGATTATCCTTACCTTTTTGTCTGCCGGAATATTTTTTACCTTGCCGTCTATCAGACATTTTTGCTTGTTAAAACTATCGATGAAATCTCCTACAGGCTGATTAAGATCTATCAGCCCATCCTGCATAAGAAGCATTGCAGCTGCTGCAGTGATGGGTTTGGTCTGGGAGTAAAGATGACAGATGGTATCCCTTTCCATGGGACGATTTGCCTTTATGTCGGAGAAACCACTCTGAGCATAATGGATTTCTTTTCCATCTTTGTATACGAGCATGTTTACGCCGGCAATTTCCTTGTTCTCGACGGCCATGTCCATAGCTTGTTGAATCAGGTTCTGCTTATTTCTCATTGTATGCTCCTAACATGTTTTTGTCGCAACTATTCCTCGACAAAGATTTTGCTGAAAGTGTAAAATACACTTAGTTGATTTTACTATATTTATGCGGGGCAGGGCAAATGAAGTTTATTCATCTTTCAGATCTACATCTTGGAAAAAGAGTCAATGAGTTTTCTATGATCGAGGATCAAAAATATATCCTATTGGAAATTATAAATATTATAGATGAGGAAAAACCTGATGGCGTTTTGGTAGCCGGTGACATTTACGACAAATCAATTCCCAGCGAAGAAGCGGTGAGCCTTTGGGATGATTTTCTAAATATGCTGGCACTCAGGAAGCTGCAGGTTTTTGTTATCAGCGGAAATCATGACTCTGCCGTGCGCGTGTCTGAAATGAGAAGAATTGTGGATGCAGCAGGAATCCATCTTTCGCCTGCCTATAGCGGAGACTTAAGCAGTTTCAGAATGGAAGATGAATTTGGCACTTTGAATGTATTTCTTTTGCCGTTTATAAAACCTGCCAACGTGAAGGCTCTTTTCCCGGAGGAGAGCGTGGACAGCTATACGGACGCTGTGAGAATTGTGCTTGAGAATGCAGAGATTGATCATAGCCAGAGAAATATCCTTGTTGCCCATCAGTTTGTAACGGGAGCGACCCGATGCGAGTCTGAGGACCTCACCATCGGAGGGCTGGATAATGTGGACGCCTCAGTCTTTGAAAACTTTGACTATGTGGCTTTGGGTCATATCCATGGACCGCAGTATGTGTCAAAAGAGAACATAAGATATTGCGGAACGCCCTTGAAATACTCATTTTCAGAGAAAGACCATCACAAATCTGTAACGGTTGTAGATGTAAAAGAAAAGGGAAAAATCGAGATCAGAAAGATAGAACTTAAGCCGTTAAGAGATCTCAGGCAGGTAAAGGGAACCTATGAGGAGATTACCTCAAGGCAGAATTATATAGGGACAAATCAGGAAGATTATATTCACGTGGTGCTCACCGATGAGAATGATATCCCGGATGCAATCGGAAAACTCAGGGTTATCTATCCCAATCTGATGAAGCTAAGCTACGATAATACCAGGACCAGGCAGTCAAGGGGAATAGATCAAAATCCGGTTGTAGAGGAAAAAAGTCCAATAGAACTGTTTGAGGAATTTTATGAGCTTCAGAACAATCAGCCTATGACAGAAGAACAAAAAGAACTTGTTTTAGAACTCATTAGTAATATATGGAGATGACAAAATGAGACCACTTGGGATAACTATGTCTGCCTTTGGCCCTTATGCAGGCGAGATAAAACTTGACATGCAGACCCTTGGAAGCCAGGGGCTTTATTTAATAACGGGAGATACCGGCGCCGGAAAGACCACGGTGTTTGATGCTATCTGCTTTGCTCTTTTCGGAGAGGCAAGTGGCAACAACAGAGAAGCTTCGATGCTTAGGTCCAAGTATGCAGACCCGGATACACCTACCTTTGTTGAGCTTATCTTTAGCCATGGAGGAAAAGAATACTATATAAAAAGAAATCCTGAGTACTACAGACCGGCCAAACGTGGAGATGGGTTAAAAAAGGAATTGCCCGGGGCCGAGTTCAAAAAGCCGGATGGCACTGTGGTTACCAAAGTAAGAGATGTAAATTCCCAGGTTGAGGAGATACTTGGAATAGACAGGGAGCAGTTTTCCCAGATTGTTATGCTTGCTCAGGGGGATTTTTTAAAGCTTCTTGTAGCTGATACAAAAGAGAGACAGGAAATCTTCAGGAAACTTTTCAGGACGGAGTTTTTCCAGACATTGCAGTACAGGCTCGAGGAAGAGCGCAAAAAAGTCTATGGAAAAGCTGATGATGCGAGAAAAAGCGTTAAGCAATATATTCAGGGGATAGTATGCGCCGATGAGGATGTATTGTCGATAGAGGTTGATAAAGCCAAAGCCGGAGGTCTTTTGACAAATGAGACAATAGATCTTATAGAAAAGCTTATTCTTAAGGATAAAGAAACAAGGGGGACATTAGATAAAGAGATCAAGGGCTTTGACAAGGAACTTGAGGCTGTAAACAGAAATATCGGAAAGGCTGAGGAGAACGAAAAGACAAGGAAGAAGCTTGATGGTTGCCGTGAAAAATGTGATCTTGAGACCGGGAAGAAGCCTATATTAGAGGAGGCTTTTAACAGGGCAAAAGATAACCTTTCAAATAAAGAAGAGCTTCAAAAGGAAAGTCTGATGATAGAGGCCCAGCTTCCAAAGTATGAGGAACTGGATGCCGCTAATGTGGCGATTAAAAAGCTTAATAAGGCAATCTCAGAAGGAAAAGCTGAGATGGAGAAGGCAGGAGGTGTCATAGAAGAAAGAGAAAAAGACAGGGACGCAAAACTTATTCTTTTACAGGAACTGAAAGATGCCGGGACAGACAGAGAAAAACTGATCTCCGAAAGAAATCGATTTAAGGAACTGTTGCTTATTGGAGAAGATCTGGAAAAGAGGCTTGCTGCTATTTTCAAGGAAGAAAAAGCTCTTGAAGCCGCGAAGGCAGAATATCTAAGGGCGGACGAGGAATACGTAAAAAAGAACTCGATATATGAACATCTCTTTAAGGAATACAGAGATGGACAGGCGGGAGTTCTGGCCGCAGGTCTTCTTGAGGGACAGCCATGTCCTGTGTGCGGATCACTGACACATCCCGCTCCGGCATCCTTTGAACAGAATGTTCCTACAGATGCAGAGCTGAAAAAGGCAAAAGACAACGCTGAAAAAGCAAGAAACCTGTCAGAAGAAGCCAGCAGAAAATGCGGTGAGAAGAGAACTGCGCTAAACACAAAAACTGAGCAGATAATCGCTGAATATAATAAGCTGGAAAACAATGCGCCGGGGGCTGAAAGCGGCACCGTGGAAGATATCGCAGGCATGCTTGAAAAAAAGAGAGCAGAGCTTATAGATAATCTGGATGAACTTAATAAGAAGATCACAGAAGAAGATAATAAGATAAAGAAAAAGGAAGAACTGGAAATCAGGATTCCTGAAATAGAAAAAGAGATTGCAAAGCTGAAAGAGAAGCTTTCCTCTGCCAGGGAGCAGTCTATCTACAACGAATCAAGGCTGGAAACTGAAACAGAAAAGGCACAGACGCTGAAAAAAGGTTTTACCTTTGAGGATGGCAAGGCAGCCAGGAGCCATATCACTGTGCTTAAGGGGAAGATCAAAGCTATTGATGATGCATATAAAAAGGCGGAGTCAGAGCTAAGCGACCAGAACAACGTGATAATCCAGCTAAATGGGCAGATCAAGGCTTTAGAAGATGCTTTGAAAAAAGCTGATGAAATAGATCTTGAAGCTTTTGTAGGAAAGAGGCGTGAATTTGAAAGCTTAAGGAGTGAGAAGAACAAGAAGCTTCAGCAGGCTATTTCCAGGATTGACAGCAATGAATGGGTCAAACAAAACATTGAAAAGAAAATGGATGAGCTTCTCGATAATGAGGGCAAGCTTCTTGTAGTGTCATCCCTGGCTGACACTGCCAGTGGAAAATTATCCGGAAAAGAAAAGATAATGCTTGAGACCTATGTGCAGATGGCATATTTTGACCGGATCATAGCAAGAGCGAACTTAAGGCTTATGAAGATGACCGATGCGCAGTATGAGCTAAAACGAATGGAAACAGCCGCAAATAATAAGGGACAGAGTGGACTTGACCTTGGAGTTATAGACCACTACAATGGTTCGGAGCGAAGCGTAAAAACTCTTTCGGGAGGAGAGTCCTTTATGGCTGCTCTTTCTCTGGCGCTTGGCCTTTCTGACGAGATACAGTCAGTGGCGGGAGGAATCCAGATTGACACCATGTTCGTGGACGAGGGCTTTGGGACTCTCGATCAGGATTCTCTGGAGCTGGCTTATAATGCCCTGGCAGGACTTACAGAGGGCAACAGGCTGGTGGGGATCATTTCTCACGTGGCTGAGCTTAAGCAAAAAATAGATAAACAGATTGTTGTCACGAAGGGAAAAAGTGGTGGCAGCAAGGCTGAGATAATAGTGTGAGGTTTTAATGGCAACAAAAGACAGAAGAGAATACATGACTACTACGCCGGTTCCTAAGCTGATAATGACACTGGCAGTACCTACAATAATCAGCATGATGGTAACGGCAATCTATAATACGGCAGATACATTTTTTGTTGCCAGAGTTTCTGATGACCCTACTGTAAATACATCAGCCACGGCAGCAGTAGGCCTGGTGTTTACTGTTATGGCGCTTATTCAGGCCACAGGTTTTTTCTGCGGTCATGGATCAGGAAATTACTTATCCAGAATGCTGGGAGCCGGTAATCACAAGGAGGCCAATGAAATGGCATCAACCGGCTTTGCCATGGCACTTATCCTGGGGGCTATTTTTGCTGTGGTGGGCAACATTTTTGTGGGACCGATATCAGGGGTTCTGGGGTCCGGCGCGACGCCAATGACCCTTGAATTCACCGGGCAGTATATGAGAATAATTCTCATAGGAGCGCCGTTTATGATGGCGCAGTTTGTAATAAACAACCAGCTCAGATTCCAGGGAAGCGCCTATGTGGCCATGATCGGACTTATGTGCGGCGCGGTCATGAACATTGTTTTGGACCCACTGCTTATCCTTGTGTTTCACATGGGAGTAAGAGGTGCGGCAATAGCAACAGTTATGGGACAGTTTACCAGCTTCTGCGTTCTTCTTTGGGGCACAAAAAGAGGGGAGAATATCAAGCTTTCAGCGTCAAATGTCCATATTAACTGGCACTATATAAAAGAGATAGTAAACGGCGGAGCGCCTTCTCTTTTCCGTCAGGGACTGGCAGCTGTATCAACGCTTATACTTAATCATACTGCAGGAAGCATCGGTTCTGATGCGGCAATTGCAGGTATGAGCGTTGCAGGAAGGGTTATGATCATGATGGCTTCTGCCCTTATCGGTTTTGGTCAGGGTTATCAGCCGGTATGTTCCTTTAATTATGGGGCAGGCCTTACAAAGAGGGTAAAAGAGGGATTTAGTTTCTGTGTGAAGTACTCAACAATATTCCTTGTTGGAATCGGAACCTTCTGCTATTTCTTTGCCCCGAGGATCATCGCATTCTTTTCGAAGGACCCGGCGGCTGTTGAGGTTGGAGTTGCCGCATTGAAATACCAGTCTGTAACACTGCCTCTTTCAGGTGCAATTGTCATCAGTAATATGATGCTTCAGTCCATAGGAAAAGGAGTGAAGGCTTCCTTTACGGCGTCTGCCAGAAACGGATTCTGCTTTATTCCACTTATTCTTATCCTGCCGCAGCTTCTGGGGATTAAGGGCGTAGAGATGGCACAGCCCTGCGCAGATGTTTTATCAATGCTGATTGCAGTACCTATGGCATATACTGAGCTGAGAAAATTCAAAGATTAAAATAATGTTTGTAAAGATAGATAACCGTGATATAATTTTGAGAAAATGCTAGTTTAATGCTTTAAAGCATGTAAGTAATTTAGTTATATCGGAGGAAGGTATGATCAACGAAAGCTACAAGAGTATGCTTGGCGCAAAGTCAGTTATAAGAGAACTGTCAGAATACGCCACAGCACGTGGTAAAGAAATCGGCTATGAGAATGTTTTTGATTTCAGTCTTGGAAATCCAAGTGTTGCAGTTCCTCAGGAGTTTACAGATGAAATGATAAGACTCCTCAAAGAAGAGGACACAATGACACTTCACGGATACACACCGAGCCTTGGTAATCCTTTGTACAAGGAGGAGGTTGCCAAATCCTTAAATGAACGATTTGGAATGAACTATGGCCCTGAGCACATTTTCCCAACTACCGGTGCCGCAGGAGCTATTTCGCATGCCCTCAGGGCTGTTACAAAACCGGGGGATGAACTTATTACTTTCGCACCCTATTTCCCGGAGTATGGTCCTTATGTGACTGGCGCAGGGGTAAAGCTTTCAGTGGTTCCTGCTGATACGGAAAGCTTCCAGATCAATTTTGACAAGTTCCTGGAAATGCTCAATCCAAATGTAATGGCAGTGCTGATAAATACCCCGAATAATCCTTCCGGCGTGGCATATTCAACCAAGACTTTAGAGAGGCTTTCTACTATATTAAAAGAGAAGTCTGCTGAGTATGGTCATACTATTTTCCTTCTGTCGGATGAGCCTTACAGGGAGATTGTTTTCAAGGGTGCGGATGCTCCATACGTTTCCAAGTTCTATGACAATACCTTAAGCTGCTACTCTTTTTCCAAGTCCCTTTCACTTCCGGGAGAACGAATCGGCTATGTGGCTGTTAATCCTGCCTGTGAGGGAGCAGAATTCATCGTTCCTATGTGTGGTCAGATCTCAAGAGGAACAGGTCATAACTGCCCGCCCTCAATTATCCAGCAGGCCGTTGCAAAGGTATGCGGCATGACCGCCGATCTTTCTGTATATGAGACTAACATGAATATCATTTATGATACACTTATAGAGCTTGGATTTACTGTCGTAAGACCGGGCGGAACCTTCTATATCATGCCTAAGGCTCTGGAAAAGAGCTCAATTGAGTTTTGCAAAAAAGCCAAGGACTACGATCTGATCTTTGTGCCAACTGATGGATTCGGCGCTCCCGGCTTCTTCAGAATGGCATATTGCATTGACACTGAAAAGGTTCAGCGTGCGATGGTCAGACTTCGTGAGTTCGTGGAAAAAGAATATAAAAAATAAACAGAGGAATCAAAAATGAGTAATAGTACTAAAAAAACAGAGTTGAAAATTCAGATTGGTGGTCCTATAGCAACTCTGATCATAACCATCATCTATTCGGTGCTGGTATTTAATGTAGACAGGGCGCCCATTGGACCGAACAACACTACAGTTGGTATGTCCAAGATCAATGGAACGGTTGCTGCGAGATTCGGTTACAATAGTCTTTTTGATAAGATTACTGATGTTACTATGATAGTTGCAATTCTTACAGCTCTTGTGTTTGCATTTATCGGACTGATGCAGCTCCTCAAGACTAAGAGTCTTTTGAAGGTTGACAAGAGAATTATAGGTCTTGGATGTGTTTATGTTTTTGTTATGGTTTTATATGTCTTTTTTGACAAGGTACCGCTTAACTACAGACCTGTTCTGGTTCCCGGGGAGACTGAGCTTGAAGCTTCATTCCCGTCCACTCATGTTATGGTTATCTGCACCATAATGTCTACTGCTGTTGCATTCATAAAGAGCGTCCTTGCAGGCAGAGGCGATATCGATAAGGATATTTCTGCAAAGGGTGAAGGAAAAATCGATTACAACACTTCTGTAAGCGTATCGGGAGATAAGGTGAAACTTCGAAAGGCCCTTATAAAATGCGCTGAGATCATCATGGCAGTTGCTGTAGTAGGACGAATTCTGGCCGGAGTACATTGGATTACCGATATTATCGGAGGTCTTCTGATTTCTTCAACCATAACAGAGTTCTATAAGGCTCTGTTTGCGGGTGATGCGGAGATTGATGATTGAAAATGCCCATGAATGTTGATGATAATGGATTTTTTTATCGAAGAATGCGTTGACAATGCACTTTAATGGGAGTAAACTCTATTTCGTAAATGACTTTATTGTATTAAAGAATAATAAAAATTATGAGATATTATGAGGAGGAGAAAACTATGCCAGAGACTAAGAAGACAGAAGCAGCAAAGCCTGTTGTAGCAGCAAAGGCTCCTGTAGTTAAGGAAGAAGCTAAGGCAGCAGCACCGGCAGCTAAGAAGACAGTAGCTAAGAAACCAGCAGTTAAGAAGGCAGCAGCTCCAGCAGCTAATAAGCCTGCAGTTAAGAAGGCTGAGCCTGCAAAGACTGAGACCAAGAAGGCTGCAGCAAAGAAGGCTCCTGCTAAGAAGGCAGCTACAAAGGAAGCAGCTACAAAGGAAGCAGCTACAAAGGAAGCAGCAGTTAAGACTAATATCGTTCTTCAGTATGCTGACAAGAATGTTACTTTCGATACACTTGTAGAGAATGCAGAGAACGTATATCAGTATGATATGGGCAAGAAGGCAGCTGATATCAAGAAGCTTGATCTTTATGTTAAGCCTGAAGAGAATACAGTTTATTTCGTAGTAAACGACAAAGAGCTCGGCAACTACGGACTTTGATCTTCTTCAATAACTGAATGTAATTCAATATAACGTAATTAATCCCGAAAGTCGGCGAAATGGCTGTCTTTCGGGATTTTTTTGTATATGCTACGTAAATGTTCAGACAGAAATGCGCACTAAGCTGCGCATTTCGTGAGAACTTGATGCAAGAGTGAGCGCATTCCTTCGACGAAGTCGAATTGGAATGAATGCGCGAATTCGTTACTGGAGCGAGCTG
>JAFPVA010000020.1 GCA_017413105.1 Butyrivibrio sp.
GCAGGTTGGGGAACAAATTAAGCTTGCAAGACTCAGAAGAGGGTATAAAACAACTCTTATTGCAGAGAGGGCAGGAATCACCCGCGCAACGTTATGGAAGGTAGAGAAAGGAGATCCCGGAGTTGCAATAGGGATTTATGCAAAAGTTCTTGCCGCTATTGGTGTGCCCGAAGATATTACTCTCTTAGCACGGGATGATGAACTGGGACGGATCATCCAGGATTCTGAACTGCTGGGTAAATATGAAAGGAAGAAGGAGTGAAGGAATTTGAGATACATGCGGGATGGCTAAATCCGCCGGAAAAAATAGGGAAATGCCGGATCAATTCAGCAAGAGGGAAGGAAACTATATCTTTTGCTTATGATGAGAAATGGCTTTCAATACATCCTTCATTTAAGCTCGATCCTGATGTGATCTCTATGGCAGGATGGCAATACCCTCCATCCAACAAGCCTTGTTTTGGGTTTCTCTCAGATATTTCTCCTGACAGATGGGGGAGAAAGTTAATGGATAGGAGAGAAGCGATTCTGGCAAAAGAAGAGAGTCGTCCTAAAAGAAAACTTCTGGATAGCGATTATATTTTTGGGGTACATGATCAGGGAAGAATTGGTGGTATTCGTTTATTTGATCCTGACAATAATGAATATATTTCTTCTCGCAAGACTTTGGCAGCCCCTCCAATGGAGACATTAAGAAAGCTTGAGCAGTCCTCTCTTGGTTTTGAAGCATCAGCAGACAGAGAATCTGAAAAATGGCTAAAAAATCTGTTGGATCCAGGTTCGTCATTAGGAGGTGCAAGACCGAAAGCAAATGTGATAGATGAGGAAGGGAATCTTTGGATAGCTAAATTTCCATCTAAAAATGATGAGATTGATGTTGGTGCGTGGGAAATGGTTTCTCATAATTTGGCATTAAAATGTGGTCTTAATGTACCTGATGCCAGATTTATGAGGTTTTCTGATGCAGGGACAACTTTCTTATCTAAAAGATTTGACAGAAATGGCTCAAATCGGGTTCATTATGCTTCGGCAATGACAGTATTAGGATGTACTGACGCTCAGGAAGATCAGATGAGTTATCTTGATATCGCGGAAGCGATTGAGCAGATCAGTCTGAATCCGAATAAAGATTTGAAAGAGTTATGGAACAGGATAGTTTTCAATATTTGTATTTCAAATACTGATGATCATCTTAGAAATCATGGTTTCATTCTTGATGGTGATTCATGGAGGCTTTCTCCTGTATTTGATATAAATCCGAATACTGATAAAGATTCTCTTTCGCTTATAATTGCTGAGACTGACAGGAAAGATGTTCAAGAAGCAATATCAGCAGCAGGATATTTCAGGTTATCTGAAAAAGATGCAAGGGATCAAGCTCTGAAGCTTCAAAGAATAGTTTGTGATTCCTGGAAAAATGAAGCAGTAAGGTGTGGCATATCTAATAGTGAGATTGAGCAGATGAAAATTGCTTTTGAGCATCTTTGTTCAGACAGAATAGTGTCCTTCTCGGCGGGGTTTAGGGTAAGCTCATTGCCATTCAAGGGCGATTGACTGAAGATGGAAGTGTTTTCTTTAAGCTCTTCGGGGATGTTGATGAGTTTTCCATTTCTTAAATGGACGTTCCGGATCTTCTCATCATTTGATCTGTTGTCCTTAATGGTTCCGCCGGTTAGTATGAAGCTGCTTTCACTTGGCTGCTGGTCATTTTCTTTTTTGAAAAACACCCCACCGCCCTCGTTATTGCAGATGGTACCGCCGTTCATTTTAAATGTAACGCTGCTATTTCGATCATTTAACCCCACACCACCACCGGAGATTCCTGCTGTATTGCTGCAGATCTTTCCCCCATTCATTGTAAAAGTGCGCCCACTGACATACACACCGCCGCCATAATTTTCTGCTCTGTTACCGCTGATAGTACCGCCGTTCATTGTGAAATCACCGTTAGCATATACGCCGCCGCCATTTCCATTTGACGCTGATCCTCCGGTGATAAGCCCGGTTTTTGCTTTACTGCTGTCATTAAGCGTGAGATTCCCGGCTGAAAGGATCTTAATGACAGTTTTAGATTCCGTCTCGATCCCGCTCCCGTCAATGGTGTGTCCGTTGAGGTCGAGGATAGTATTCTTACTTACGATCACAGTAGCGTCGGGTTTCACATCCGTCAGCAATTTGACCGTATCCCCGGGATTTGATGCATCTATCGGATCCTGGACGGTGGGATAAAAGGTTTCACCGATCGCGGCCGTGCAGGAAGTCAGGAATTTCCCGGCAATGGCTGCTTTCTGGTCAGCGTTCAGCTCCAGTGGTCCGCTGAAAGACTGTGTGCCATCGACGGTGAAGAAGACTTTGCCTTCAGAAATCATCACATTTCTATAAAATGCGGATCCC
>JAFPVA010000188.1 GCA_017413105.1 Butyrivibrio sp.
GATCACTACGAATAAATCGGGAGGAAGATAAAAATGTTAGTACCTTTAAGTTGGCTTAAAGATTTTGTTGATATAGACATGGAACCCAAGGAACTGGAGAAAAAGCTCTTTGATTGCGGATTCGAAGTAGAAGAGTGCTGGGAAGTTGGTAAAGACGTTTCAAATGTAGTAGTTGGTGAAGTTCTTACCTGCGAGGCTATTCCTGATACACATCTTCATGTGTGCACAGTTAATGCCGGTGAGCATGGAACTTTCCAGGTATGCTGCGGTGCTGATAATGTTAAGGCTGGCGGCAAGTATCCTCTGGCACTTGTTGGAGCTACAGTTATTGAGACTGAGAAGGATCACGTTACAGTTATCGGAGTTGCTACAATAAAGAAGGGCAAGCTTCGCGGCTATGATTCAGAAGGTATGCTCTGTTCAGGTGTTGAGCTTGGCGTATCCGAGGATATGTACCCCGGGGCAGGCTACAATGGACTTCTTGTTTTCCCTGAGGATACAGAGGTTGGTATCGATGTAAAGCCTCTCCTTGGTCTTGATGACTGGATTTTTGATGTTTCAATCACAGCAAACAGACCTGACTGTCAGAGCATTTACGGTCTTGCAAGAGAGGTTGCAGCTGCTCTTGATAAGCCATTAAAAGAGATTGATCTTAGCTATACAGAAACTGATGTGGAGAATGCGGGCTTTAGCGTAACTGTTGAAGATCCCGACCTTTGTCCAAGATACATAGGGCATTATGTATATGACGTAAAACTTGGCGAGAGCCCTCTCTGGATGAAGAGAAGACTTTCCATGGTTGGCAACAACGCTATCAACAATATCGTTGATATCACAAACTATATTATGAGAGAGCTTGGCCAGCCAATGCATGCTTTCGACGGAAACTTCCTTGAGGACAACAAGATCGTTGTAAGACGTGCAAAAGAGGGCGAGAAGATCGTAACTCTTGATGAGAATGAGTTTGAGCTTACTACAGATAATCTTGTTATCTGCGATGGTAAGAAGCCTGTAGCTCTTGCAGGTATCATGGGTGGTCTTAATTCAGAGATCCGTGATACAACAACTACAGTTACATTTGAGGCTGCCAAGTTCATGCGTGACAACATCCGTAAGAGTTCAAGAGCTCTGGGACAGTCATCTGATTCCTCAGCTGCTTTTGCTAAGGGTGTTTACGAATATACAACTGTTATCGCAATGAAGAGAGCACTTCACCTTATTGAACAGCTGGGAGCGGGTAAGGTTTCCAAGATTCATGTGGACGTTAATACCGGCAACAGCCTTGAGAAGAAAGAAATGAAGGCTTCCATCAAGAAGGTTAACGGTGTTCTTGGTATTGAGGTTCCTGAGAATGAGATAAAGAGAATCCTTACAAACCTCAATTTTGAGCCTGTAATAAACGGTGATGAGCTCACAATCAAGATTCCTGCTTATCGTGAGGATATGGAGGACTATCCTGATATTTCAGAAGAGCTTATCCGTATGTACGGATATGACCATGTTAAGCCTACATTCCTTACAGATGCCGGTGTAACAATGGGCGGCAGAAACCTTAAACAGAAAACTGAGCTTAGAATCAAGAGAGCTCTTTGCGCTCAGGGCGCTTTCGAGGGAATGCATTATTCATTCTTCTCACCGAGCGATCTGGATCTTTTGAGATTCCCTGAGGATGCTCCTGAGAGAAATGTTATCAGAATTCTTAACCCTATAAATGAAGACCTTTCTGTTATGAGATCAACTCTTGCAGCTCAGATGATCCATGCAATTGCAAGAAACCAGAAGAAGGGCACATTAGAGGGAAGAATATTCGAGCTTGCAAACAGATTCGTTCCTAAGTCACTTCCTCTTACAGAATACCCTGAAGAGAAGTCCACCCTTTGCATTGGTATTTTCGGAGATGGTGAGGATATCTTCACATTAAAGGGACTGGCTGAGAATGTTGCTGGTGCGCTTCACTTAAGCTTCAAGTACGAGCCTACTACAAAGACTTTCCTACATCCTTACAGAGCAGCTAAGATTACATGTGAGGGAGAAGAAATCGGATATCTTGGACAGATCACATACGAGATCCAGGATGACACTGACATGAGAATTCCTGCATATATCTGCGAAATTGATCTCTCAGTACTTGAGAAGTGGTATGGCAAGACACCTAACTATGAGCCACTTCCTAAGTTCCCTGTTGTTAAGCGTGACCTTGCGCTTATCATGGACAAGACTGTTACCTGCGGAGGGGTTGAAGAGGCAATCTACGGATCATGCAAGTATGTAACTGATGTACATCTCTTTGATGTTTATGAGGGACTTCCTATTCCTCCGACCAAGAAGAGTATGGCATTCACAATTACCTTCACTCCAAAGGATGAGGAACTGAAGGATGACGCTATAAACGGATTCGTTGACAAGATGCTGAGAAAACTCTCATTCACAATGGGAATCGAGATCAGATCCTGACGTATGTTTTATATGACCCATCAGCCGGGCTATGAGTGGACTTAAATGCTGGTTTTCGGCTACGTCGTAATTCATTAAAATACAAATAAAAAAGAACAAGCTGACTTTCACGAAGTTCAGAGAAGCCAGTTTGTTCTTTTATTTGTATCTTATGAATTATCTCTATAACAATAAAAAGTTAAGGATTCTCATTTTTTTGATAATATATATTGCACAAAATATAATTGTGTGATAAATATGATATCAGATATTAATAATGCACTAGCAAAAAGAAGTGTGTTATGATAAAACTGTATGTGGGCAAAAGCCACATGCATCATTGGATTATGGGATTATGAAATCTAAAATTAACTATGTCTATGCAGTTACAATGCTTTTATGATTTTGGTAATTTGAAGGATTTCTATGATTCAGGAACAATAAGATGAAAGGAGTTTTTTATCTATGAATAGAAAGAATGTATGGACAACTTATAATGCCACACAGCTTAAGGCTGTAGATAAGTTTGGAGAGGATTACAAGAACTTCCTTGACAATTCCAAGACTGAGAGAGAAGCAATCGATACAATCGTAAATGATATCGAGGCTGCAGGCTACAGAGAGCTCAACACTCTCATCGGAGGAAAGACTAAGCTCAAGAAGGGCGACAAGGTTTATTCAGTTTGGATGAACAAGTCAATTGCTATTTTCCAGATCGGTTCAGAGCCACTTGAGCAGGGACTTAATATTCTCGGTGCACATATCGACTCTCCCAGAATGGACGTTAAGCAGAACCCACTTTACGAGGACGGCGGCTTTGCTTATCTTGATACTCACTACTATGGTGGTATCAAGAAATATCAGTTTGTTGCAAGACCTCTTGCTATCCACGGCGTTTTTGCCAAGAAGGACGGCACAATTGTACAGCTTAACGTAGGTGAGGACGAGGATGATCCTGTATTCTTCATTTCAGATCTTCTTATCCACCTTGCACAGGACCAGCTTTCCAAGAAGGCTGCAACAGTAATCGAGGGTGAGGCTCTTGACCTTATCGTTGGCCACAGACCTTTCGTTATTGAGAGCAAGGAAAAAGAGAAAGCTGAAAAGGCAAACAGCAAGTATACAGCCGGACAGAAGTATGCCATCGAAGCTGAGAAGGCAGAGAAGGCTGAGAGCGGAAAGGTTTCAGGTGCAGTTCGTCGCGGAGTTTTGGCACTTCTTCATGACCTCTACGGAATCGAGGAAGAGGACTTCATTTCTGCAGAACTTGAGATCGTTCCTGCAGGAAAGGCAAGAGATGCAGGCTTTGACAGATCAATGATCATGGGTTATGGACATGACGACAGAGTATGTGCATATCCTTCAATGCGCGCTATTTTAGAGGCCAAGAACTTAAAGAGAACAGCTTGCTGTATCCTTGTTGATAAGGAGGAGATCGGCAGCGTTGGTGCTACAGGTATGCAGAGCAGATTCTTTGAGAACGCTGTTGCAGAACTTATGAACCTTACAAAGGAAGGCTTTAATGACCTTGCACTCAGAAGATGTCTTGCAAATTCCTGCATGCTTTCTTCTGACGTAAGTGCTGGCTTTGATCCTACATATGCAGCATCATTTGAGAGAAAGAATGCATCTTTCCTTGGAGAAGGCCTTGTATTCAACAAGTTTACAGGTTCAAGAGGAAAGTCAGGATCTAACGATGCAAATGCAGAGTATATCGCTGAGATCAGACGTGCACTCGATAAGGATGGCATCGTATACCAGACAGCAGAGCTTGGTAAGGTTGATGTTGGCGGCGGCGGAACAATCGCATACATCCTTGCACTTTACGGCATGAACGTAATCGATGCAGGTGTTGCTGTTCTCAACATGCACGCTCCGTTTGAAGTAATCGATAAGGCTGACCTCTACGAGGCTTATCGTGGATACATCTCATTCCTTCAGAATGTAGACTTCCGCAACCAGTGATTATTGAGTCAGATATTCAATAAGCTATAACTATACAGTTGTGTATTATACCCGGACAGATGTAAAGCACGTCTGCCCGGGATTTTTTTGCCTTTTTCTAAATAAACAGTATATAACAGTTGACAACAGTATCGCGCTGTTATACACTGTTTATTGGAGGATGAGATATGCATATTTTACTTAATAAAACCTCAATGGTACCTATTTATGAGCAGCTTATTGATCAGATCAAGAAGGAGATCATAAGCGGAGAACTTAAGGATGACGAGATGCTTCCATCTGTGAGGACGCTTTCAGGGGAACTTCGGATCAGTTCATTAACAGTTAAAAAGGCTTACGACAAACTCGAGGAAGAGGGGTTCGTTATTACTGTTCATGGCAAGGGCACATTTGTGGCGGCCACAGATCATCAGCTTGCCATGGAGGCCAGACGTAAGTCGGTGGAGGAAGAGATGGCGGCTGCTATTGATAAAGCCATAGCGCTTGGAATGAGCAAAGAGGAGATATTGGAGATAGCAACCATCATAATGGAGGAATACTAATGATTAAGGTTGATAATCTTGTTAAGGAATATGGCGATTTCAGACTTGATGTTTCACTGGAGATACCGGATGGAACAGTAACAGGACTGATCGGCAAGAACGGAGCCGGAAAGAGCACAACGATAAAATCAATACTGGGCCTCATCAGACCTGATAAAGGCTTAGTTACTATAAACGGCAGAGAAGTATTTGCACTTACAAACTCTGAGAAATGCATGATCGGAGCCGCAATGTCAGACTCAGGCTTTAGCATGTACTTAAGCGCAGAGGATGTGATACATATTTTGAAGAAGATGTATCCGCTCTTTGACGAAGCGTTTTTTAGAAAAAAGTGTTCTGAACTGAGTATACCACTTAATAAGCAGCTTAAGGATTTCTCTACAGGAATGAGAGCTAAGCTCCGCGTTCTCATAGCAATTAGTCATAAGGCAGAGATCCTTATTATGGATGAGCCAACCGCAGGACTTGATATTGAGGCCAGAAATGAGACACTTGATCTTCTAAGGCAGTACCTTGCGGACAATGAGAACTGTTCAATTCTCATAACATCACATATATCATCAGACCTTGAGGGCCTGTGTGATGACATTTATCTGATAAGTGATGGAAAGGTAGTTGTCCATGAAGATACTGATGTTATTCTGGGCAAATACGCACTTCTTAAGATGGACGAGAAATCATATGAAAATCTTGATAAAGAATATGTCCTTAACACGAAAAAGGATAGCCACGGAGTTGTGTGTCTTACTAATGAGAAACAATTCTATGCCGAGAACTATCCGGACATTGTTATTGAAAATGGCAATATAGATGACCTGATTTTATATATTTGATGAGTGTAGGAGGTAGAAAAATGCGCGGACTAATTGAGAAAGACCTTCGTCTGCTGTTTAAGAGAAAGCAGATTTTTGCTGTAATAATTTTTGTTGAAATTATGCTGGGAATAAGCGGTTCAGGCAATTTCGCAGTTGTTTATTTTACGATGCTTGCCGGAATCATCGCTGCGGGAACTTTAAGCTATGATGAGTTTGATAACGGATTGGAATTTCTGTTCACCCTTCCCATAGACAGGAAGACCTATATAAGGGGAAAATACGTGCTCTGCGCTGCCTTCTGCGCAGTGGCCTGGCTAATTTCCATTGGTTTATATGCTATCACCGAAATGATAAGTGGTCACAATGCAGATATTATTGCAGAGCTTCCGTTGCTTTTTATCATTCTGCCCAGTATGTCTATGATGTCTACTGTAATTCTTCCGTTGCAGCTGAAATTTGGCTCTGAGAAAGGAAAAGTTGCTCTTTTTGTTATTTGTGGATGTCTGGCTGCTGCTATTGTGCTTATAAAGAATATGTTTTTTGATACTGAGGAAGCTATGCTAAGCCTTGTATACGGATTACAGGGAATATCAATGGGCGCTGTAATACTTGGTTTTACTGCTGTTTGTATACTGGTTGTGTTAATAACATATTCTTTGAGTGTAAAGATAATGCAAAACAAGGAATTGTAAAAAAATTATAATTTTATTTCATTTTGTGTTGACAATTTGAAATTATAGTGCAAAAATGAGTGAAGTCAGTTAGCTACAGACTGACAAATATTAAAGAAAGCGAGGTAAAGAGTTATGACATTATTCGTGGCGACAAGAACAAGACTATTTAATAACCATTTTATGACTTTACCTCGGGATGTTGTGTTCAGATAAGGTAGCATTTTAGCTGCGCATATTTGAATATTTACTTGTGTAAGATTATCCCCAGGTACAGGATTTGACCGATACCTGGGGATTTTTTTGTGCATCTTACTTATCCCGAGAATTACTAGTTTTAAGGCTTGAAAGGAGGAATTGACTTGAATACATTAGGCAGCTACATCAAAAAGCATTGGGCCACCTACACTATGGCCATCGTATTTATGCTTTTTGCAATAGCTTTAGATATGCTGTATCCAAAGATAACAGAAGTTATTGTTAATGAAGTAATCGTTGCCCGCGATTTTCACAGGCTTTGGATTCTGCTGGCAGCTATACTGCTGATCGGCATAGGACGCAGTATCTTCGGATATTTTAAAGAATTTACATTTGATAAGAACTGTATAACCATCGGAACTGAGATGAGAAAGGATCTTTTTGACCACATTCAGGGACTTTCTTTGGACTACTTCGATGATGCGAACACCGGCGAGCTCATGGCCAGGGTAAAAGATGATATAGACAAGGTTTACCAGATGGTTGGCATGGAGGCAATGCTTGGAATCGAGGTAATCCTGAACGTGGTACTGGTATTGTACTTCATGGTTACTATAAATCCGCTTTTGACTCTGCTTCCGGTATTCTGCATGATAATCTGCGGAAGCGCAGCCATCATCATGGAGAGGAAGCTTGATAAGGTATACGACGACATCAGTGAGGAGAACGCTGAGCTTACAACCATCGCAGAAGAGAATCTTGCAGGAGTAAGGACAGTAAAGGCCTTTGCAAGGGAGCAGATGGAGATTGAGAAGTTCAGAAAGCACAACGAGAAGTACTATGACCTCAATATGAAAGAGGCCAAGACTATCATAAAGTTTTACCCGGTATTCCAACTGGCAGCTATGTTCCTTCCGGTTGCCTGCGCAGTACTCGGAGGTATCTCAGTCATAAGAGGTCACATGAACCTGGGCTCACTTACAGCATACATCATCTACAGCCGTAACTGCACATGGCCAATGGAGGAGATTGGATGGATCACAAACGGTTTTTCCAGCTCAATCGCATCTCTTAAGAAGATCAAAAAGATCTATGAGGAGCATTCAACTCTGGAAGTGAACGAAGCGCCTATACAGGTTGAGAGAATTGATGGAAATATTGAATTTGAGCACGTTTCACTTTGCTTTGGTGATAAGCAGGTCCTTGATGACATCAGCTTTAACCTTAAGTCCGGCAAGACTCTTGGAATCATGGGAGAAACCGGTTCCGGAAAATCAACCATCATCAACCTGCTTCAGAGATTCTATGATCCAACCTGTGGATGCATCAGGATTGACGGCGCAGACATTAAGGATATGGATTTAAGCCAGGTAAGGGCTGCATCAGCAGTAGTTATGCAGGATTCATTTCTTTTCTCGGATTCCATCGAAGAGAACATCAAGATGGGCAGGAGAGATGATATGACGATGAATGAGATTGAGGATGCAGCAAGGATTGCCCAGGCTGATGATTTCATAGAGAAGCTTGAACAGTCCTATGAAACTGTAATTGGAGAAAGAGGAGTAGGCCTCTCCGGAGGTCAGAAACAGAGAATCAGTATTGCCAGAGCCGTATCCAAAAAGGCTCCGATACTGGTACTTGATGATTCAACTTCGGCTCTCGATATGGAGACAGAGGCTGAAATTCAAAAGACACTTGATACAATCACCGGTGTTACCAGGGTTATAGTTGCCCACAGAGTTTCTGCAGTAAGAAACGCTGATGAGATCATCTATCTTAAGGATGGTCGCATCGCAGAGAGAGGTACACACCAGGAACTTATGAACAGAAGAGGACTTTACTACGACACCTATGTGGCTCAGTACGGGCCTCTTGAGAGAAAGAAGGTGAGCTAATTGGCTAACTCATTTCGTGAAGACGAAAACCTGCAGCATACGGACATGAAAAAAGTCTTCGTGAGAATGATGGGCTATTTAAAACCTCATATAGGTGAGATTATACCGGTTTTGATATCCCTTGCAGTATGCGTGGGAATCAATCTGGTAAGCCCGCTTTTTATGGAGTACGCAATTGACGTACATGTTGCAAATAAAAATGTTAAAGGACTGCTGACAGTAGCAGGAATAATAGTTGTTTTAGGACTTATCTACGCAGGGTTTGTAAGACTCAGAATTTACCTGATGAACAGGATAGCAAATAAGGTCCTTCTTGATATAAGACAGGAGCTTTATGAGCATGTACAGACTTTGTCATTTACCTTTTTTGACAACAGACCCACAGGAAAGATCCTTTCAAGGATAATCGGTGATGTCAACTCGTTAAAAGAAGTTATGGCAAATACAATAACAAACCTGATCCCCAACTTTGTAACAGTATTCGGCGTAGTATTTATCATGATGGCAAAGGACTGGAAACTGGCCCTTGGAACTCTTTGTTCCATGCCAATCATGGTGATCAGTATCTGGTGGATCAGGGAGAGAACCCACAAGAGCTGGCAGGATGTGAGGAAGAAATCCTCAAACATGAATGCCTATGTACATGAGGACATCGCCGGCATCTCAGTGGTTCAGAGCTTCAATGCTGAGAACGAGACCAAGAAGACCTTCAGAGGCCTTGCCAACGAGCACAGGGATTCATATATCCTTGCCTGCAAGTATTCAGACCTCTTTGGTCCTGCAATTGATATGAGCTGGGCAATCAGCAGCATGGTTCTGTATATGGTAGCTGTCAGGTTCCTTGGATATACGCAAAGCTCTATCGGTCTTATTGCTGCATTTGCTACTTATGCAAACATGTTCTGGCGCCCTATTATGGGACTTTCCGGTTACTACAATCAGATGGTTACCAACATGTCAGCAGCTGAAAGAGTATTTGACCTTCTTGATACAGAGGCTGAAATTGTGGATAAAGAGGGGGCAGGAGATCTTCCGGATGTTGAAGGAAGAGTTGAGTTTGAGAACGTTGGATTTACCTATGATGAAGGCACCAAGGAAGAAACTAAGGTTCTTGATAATGTGAGCTTTTCAGTAGAACCCGGCGAGACCATAGCTCTTGTAGGACCTACCGGTGCAGGAAAGACCACAATCGTAAATCTTATCAGCCGCTTCTATGATATTCAGAAAGGTAAGATCAAGATTGACGGACATGACCTTACAGATGTTACCATTAACAGTCTTCGTCGCCAGATGGGTGTTATGACCCAGGATAACTTCATCTTTCATGGCACGGTAAGGGAGAACATTCTGTATGGTAAGCCTGATGCCACTGAGGAAGAGATGATAGCAGCTGCTAAGGCTGTAAATGCTCATGATTTCATCATGAAGATGGAAAAGGGCTACGATACAGAACTCAAGGAGAGAGGCGCAGGTCTTTCAATCGGTCAGCGCCAGCTCATAGCCTTTGCAAGGACCATGATCTCCATGCCAAAGATCCTTATTCTGGATGAGGCTACAAGTAGCATTGATACTCATACTGAGATGTTGGTTCAGCAGGGTATCCAGACTCTGGTTTCCGGAAGAACAAGCTTTGTTATTGCTCACAGACTTTCAACCATCAAAAATGCCAGCCGTATATTTGTGATAAACGGTGGTGGTATAGAGGAGAGCGGAAGTCACGAGGAACTGATGGCTAAGAAGGGTGCATACTATGACCTGTACATGGCTCAGTTCGCATAATTCTTTTCAAAAAATAACTACCGGTTGGAATGGGCAAAATCCCACGCCAGCCGGTAGTTTTTCGTTGTTTTATAAAATGAAGTCAGGACATTTTTGAAACATGCTCAAATTTTTTAACCATCTCATCATCCGGTGCAGTTGTAACAAGGCTTACAATAACGATCATAATGATGGCAGTAAGGAATGCAGGTGCAAGTTCGTACAGATTCCAGACTCCGCCTATAGGTCTTACGAGATATTTCCAGATAAATACCATAAGTCCGCCGGATATCATACCTGCTATTGTGCCGTATTTATTTGACCTCTTCCAATATAGAGACATTATCATAGCAGGTCCAAACACTGCGCCAAAGCCAGCCCATGCGAAGGAAACGATGCTAAATACAGAACTGTTGGGGTTCCAGGCAATAATTACACCAAAGACAGCCACAGCAATAAGGGTAATTCTTGCTGTAAGCATTGCAGCCCTTTCGGAGAGCTTTATTCCGAAGGTTTCCTGAATGATATTTTCTGAAACTGCGGAAGATGCAGCAATGAGCTGTGAATCAGCAGTAGACATCGTAGATGCGAGGATTCCGGCAATTATTACACCAGCGAAAAGTGCAAATATGAAGTTGTAATTGCTGATCTGATTTGCCAGTACAACAATAAGAGTTTCAGCTTTGGAGGCGCTGGTTGGATTATCGGCCTCAATCAGTGTTTCAAGGACTCCTGTCTGAGTCATGGCTCTTCCGACAATACCAAGGATTACGGCTACGCCAAGAGAGAATACTACCCATACGGAGGCTATTCTTCTTGAAAGCTTAAGCTCGGAAGACTTTCTTACAGCCATGAATCTCAATAGGATATGAGGCATTCCAAAGTATCCAAGTCCCCAGCAGAAGGTGGTAACTTTACTGAAAAGATCATAAGAATCTGCAGATCCGGTAGCATTATTGTAGGTTGCGCTGATATTAAGGTAACCCGGAAGTGCTTTAAGATTTTCGGATACTGCACTAAGTCCGCCGGCAGTAATGATTCCATAGGAAACAACAAAGAACAGAGCAATCGTCATAACGATGGACTGAATGAAGTCTGTTTTTGACGCAGCCAGGAAACCACCTGTGGTGGTATAGCCGACGATAATGACAGCAGATACTATCATGGCAAGCTGATAATTTACACCAAATAGTGATGAAAAGAGCTTACCACAGGCAGAAAAGCCTGAAGCGGTATAAGGAACAAAGAAAATAAGGATAAACGCAGCGCCTAAGCAAAGAAGGATATTGCTGTTATCGTTGAAGCGCTTTTTGAAATAATCAGGAATGGTAATGGCATCCAGAGATTCTGTGTAGTTACGGAGTCGTCCGGCTGTCAACAGCCAGTTAAGATATGTTCCGACTATAAGACCTGCAGCAGTCCAACCTGCGTCAGCCACACCTGAGAAGTACGCAACGCCCGGCACGCCCATGAGAAGATATGAACTCATATCAGATGCCTCGGCACTCATGGCTGTGACAAAGGGACCGAGTTTTCTTCCACCCAGATAAAAGTCTTTGACGTCGTTGGTGTCCCTGGAACTCACGAAGCCCACAAGTAGCATACCGCAGAGATAGACCAGGATTGAGATGATAATACCAATTTGCGATGTTGTCATGTTTTTCCCCTTTTCCTTTTGTTCATACTCTTTTTCTCTATCAATCTACCACATTAAAGGGATGAAGTAAATTGGAAATTTGAAAACTTGCGAAAAGAAAATCATCTGCTATAATGGTACAGTTCGTTAAAAGAAAATGATAAATCGTAAATATAGGAAGAGAAAACATGGAAATGAACATAAACGCAGAAGAAAGTGCGAGGCCTCAGGTGGGCCTTAGCACAGCCGATTACTTTTTTGACCTTCCACAGGAGCTTATTGCACAGGATCCTATGGAAAAGAGAGATGAATGCAAACTGCTTGTTCTTGATAAGGAAACAGGAGAAGTAGAGCATCATATCTTCAGTGAGATAATAAACTATCTTGAGCCGGGTGATTGTCTGGTGCTAAATAATACAAAGGTCATTCCGGCCCGGCTTCTTGGCGAGAAGGAAGGCACCGGAGCAGCGGTAGAGATTCTTCTATTAAAAAGAAGAGAAGCAGATGTCTGGGAGACATTGGTAAAACCCGGTAAAAAGTTAAGACCCGGAGCAAGAGTGGCTTTTGGCGGCGGAATCCTAAAAGCTGAGATTATGGATATCGTGGAAGAAGGAAACAGGCTTGTAAAATTCTATTACGATGGTATTTGGGAAGAAGTACTGGATAGGCTTGGAGAAATGCCGCTTCCGCCATATATTACCCATAAGCTTCAGGACAAAAACATGTATCAGACTGTCTATGCCAAGTATGAGGGTTCAGCGGCTGCGCCTACAGCAGGACTTCACTTTACCAATGAGCTTCTTGAAAAGATTAAGGAAAAAGGTGTAGACCTTGCCTATGTTACTCTTCATGTGGGCCTTGGGACTTTCAGACCTGTGAAGGTTACTAATGTCAAAGAGCACCACATGCATACAGAGTGGTATCAGGTAACACAGGAGGCTGCGGATAAGATCAATAAGGCAAAAGAGACCGGGCACCAAGTAATATGTGTTGGAACCACAAGCTGCAGAACAATTGAGAGCGCTGCCGATGAAAACGGAAGACTGACTGAATGCAGTGGAGATACTTCTATATTTATATATCCAGGGTATAAGTTTAAGGTTTTAGACAGGCTTATTACTAACTTCCATCTGCCTGAATCTACTCTTGTTATGCTGGTTTCAGCACTTGCGGGAAGAGAGCATGTTCTTTCCGCCTATGACGAGGCTATAAAGGAGCGTTACAGGTTCTTTTCCTTTGGAGATGCGATGTTTATCCGATAAGCAAAGTTTATAGCTAAAGAAAAGCACGAAGTAATTCACAATTACATTTAAGACGTGTATTATAAAAACATGAAAAAGATAAAGCAGTAAAAACTGAGGAGGAAAAAGTATTATGAAAAAGAGTATTTTTACAAGCATTGTTCTTAGTGGTGTCCTGGCTCTTTCAGCACTTACAGGATGCGGAGATGCAGCAGCAAGTTCAGCACAGGAGACTACAAGCGATACAGCACAGACAAGTGAGGTTGCCACAGAGGCACCTGCAAAGGCCGATGGCGATAAGAAGATTTCAGTCGGAGCTACACCGGTTCCTCACGCAGAGATTCTTGATAACATCGTAAAAGAAGTTCTTGCAGAAGACGGATGGGAGCTTGAAACAGTAGTATTTTCTGACTACGTTCTTCCTAACACATCACTTGAAGAGGGAGAGCTTGATGCCAACTACTTCCAGACTCTTGGTTATATGAACCAGCAGAATTCAGATGCAGGCCTTCACCTTACAGCAGTAGCAGGTATTCACATTGAGCCAATGGGCATCTATTCTCAGAAATATAAGTCATTGGAAGAGCTTCCTGATGGTGCATCCATCGGTATTCCTAACGATCCTGACAACGGAGCAAGAGGTGTAGATCTTCTTGTACAGAAGGGACTTCTTGTATCAAACGGCGGATTTGGAACAGATGCTGACTATACAGAGGATTCTCTTACAAACGATAAGGAAGCTAATCCTCATGGATATGTGATCACACCACTTGAGGCAGCAAGCCTTCCACTTTCACTTCCGGATCTTGATGCAGCAACAATTAACGGAAACTATGCACTCGAGGCAAACCTTCCTGCTACATATCCAGCTCTTGATATTGAGGAATTTGATGCAGAGACTACAGTTAAGAGAACAAACTTCCTTGTAGTTAAGCAGGGAAATGAGGAGTCTGAGAAGACAAAGGCACTTATAAAGGCACTTCAGTCTGAGAAGGTTCAGGACTATATAAATGAGACCTATAAAGGTGCAGTTATCACATCTTTCATTGATGCTGAGTAATCTATTCCTAATAAGATAACATGCGGTTCCATTAGCCGCTTTAACATAGTCATAAAAATCCTACCTACTAATTTAGCCATTACATGTGTGACACGCTACTCATTCGTAGCGTGTCATTGTTTGTTGCACAAGATCGGGAAGCGAATGGATACCAGCCTACTCGATTTTCATTTTTTTATGTGATATATTTTATAGGTGAGTTTTTTATGAAAAGCAGCTATAATCTGCTTTTGTACACTTTGAGAGCGAGAAAAAGAAAATGATACAGATTCAAAATGTCAAAAAATCCTTTAATAATACCGAAGTTCTAAAGGATATATCCATGGAAATAGAAAAGGGCGAAATTTTTGGAATTATCGGGCAATCCGGTGCCGGAAAGTCAACTCTTTTACGTTGTATAAATGGTCTTGAGAAATATGATCAGGGATCTATTTTAGTAGACGGAATCAAGGTAGATATCAAAGATAAAAAGAATCTTCGAAATTTGCAGAAAAGAATGGGAATGATATTCCAGGGGTTTAATCTGCTTGAGAGACTTGATGTTTATGCAAATGTTGCGCTTCCTATGAAGTTCTGGGGGATTCCTACAAATACTCCTGAAGCAAAAGAAAAGATTCTTAACCTCATCAAACTGGTTGGACTTGAGGAAAAAGCTCATTCCAAGCCCAGAGAGCTTTCGGGGGGACAGAAGCAGAGAGTTGCGATTGCAAGAGCACTGGTCCTTGATCCGGATTTTCTCTTATGTGATGAAGCTACAAGTGCGCTGGATCCGGAGATTACAAAGGGGATTCTGGCTCTTTTGCAGAAGATAAATAGGGAAATGGGCATTACTATCATTGTTGTAACCCATCAGATGGAAGTAGTTAAGCAGATTTGCCAGAAGGTAGCTTTTCTTAGTCAGGGCAAGGTTCTTGCCGTTGGCAAGCCGGAGCAGTTGTTTGTATGGCCTAAGGAGAGGGAAATAAGAGACTTCCTGAGGGAGGAGAGCGACAAGCTTCCTACTACAGGCGTTAACGTAAAGCTGTTTTTCTTTGGGGAGGGCAATCAGCGTCCTATTGTAACCCAGATGTCACAGGAGCTTCATACAGATTTCAATATCTGTTGGGCAAAGCTTGAGGACTTCCGTGAGGATGTCTATGGTAGTCTTGTGCTGAATATGAACGAAAAAGATCTGGATAGAGCCTGTGCATTCCTTGATTCCAAGGGCGTGACCTGGGAAGTGATCTGATAATCTTATTTTGGAGGAAATATTATGTCTGGTATTTTATCTACTACCGGTATGTGGCAGATTATATTAACTGCATTTAAACAGACACTGTACATGGTGTTCTGGTCGACTCTTTTTTCTGTGATTTTGGGATTTATCCCTGCAATCATTCTGACGCTTACAGCGCCTGATGGACTTAAACCCAATAAGCTTGTTTATGAAGTTCTTAGCTTCATTGTGAATGTTTTCAGGAGTTTTCCATTCATAATTCTTTTGGTAATTCTCATTCCATTTACAAGAATGGTTGTGGGAAAGGCAATTGGAACCACTGCTTCCATCGTACCTTTGACCGTTTCAGCAATTCCATATATTGCGAGGGTGTTTGAGACAAGTCTTAGGGAGACCAATCCGGGAGTAATTGAGGCTGCCAGGAGCTTCGGAGCGTCTAATTTCCAGATTCTCATGAGGGTTTATGTGAAAGAATCTATTCCAAGAATGCTAAATGGCGTGGTTCTTCTGATAATTTCTCTCATTGGTTATTCAGCTATGGCCGGAACTGTTGGAGGCGGTGGAGTAGGAGATATTGCTATCCGCTATGGTTATCAGCAATATAAGACGGATTATCTGATTGTCTGCTCTATTATCCTTATCGCTTTCGTTCAGGGAGTTCAGATGCTTGGAAATCATATGTATAAAAAGATGAGCTAAAATGGCATAAAGAAACGAGGACTGAAAAATCAGCCCTCGTTTTTCAATTAATGAAATATTCTGGCAAGTACGCAACCATCTGTTATGCTTTATTTCCTGGCTTTACGGGCTCTGTGTCTGTATATCCAGAGATTTGTATAGCATATAGCAGCAAGTACAAGAGCAAGTAAAATGACGATGACTATACGTAATATTAATTTATTGATATTGACTGCCTCGTAAGCAATTGAGTACTCTGAGAATTTGTCTGTTCTGAAGGTTATGGTCGTGGGTTCGTCGTCCAGGTCAGTTAGAATATCAACGTCTCCGTTATGATTTCTAAGTATGCAGAAATTCCAGTTTTTGCCAAGGTATTCAGTTGGAACAGGAAGAACAACAAGCATTTCGGCACCTGTACGAGTCAGAACTTCACTGTTTCCACTCATGGTTTTCATGACAAAGAAATCAAAATATCTAAGAGGCTTATAGCCGACCATTTTTTGCATAAGAGACTTGGTAGCAGCATCTACAGTGTCCGTATTATCGCTTATGCTCACATTAAACAGAATGGGAGTTCCTTCAAAAGCGGATAGTTTTTCGTCGGCTGAAAGAGTTTTTGATACCACTTCTTCAAAATTCATTATGGAAGGGTTGTCAAAATACAATCCCTGAGCTGTTTCCTGCTGGACTAGTGCATAGCTGTTATTTACTGATACTCTGATGATTCCGGTCTCATAGGCTTCTTTTAGCAGGGCCATTTCAGAGCTGTCATTTATCAGCCTGCGGACAGTTTCTTCATCAAGTCCGTGTCTTGCGATAATACTGTTTGGACTGATAGTCTGGTTGGAATCTGTTGCTACTACAGGTGTTTCCTGCGCAGGTACATAGGTGTCTTCTGCATATTCGCTTCCTTCAAGCTCGGTTACTTCATCTGAGGGGGTATCGAAGAATATGATCTGTTCAGGAATTGCGCCTTCCTGTGCAGTGTCATCATTATACTCAGTTTTCGGAGCAGTCGGCTGCTTTTTGACAGCTGAAGTCTGTCCGGTAGTGGAAGCTGACTGTTTTGCCGGTTGAAGTGGAATTTTTTCAAAGCTTACAGCTATTGAGTGAGCGCCGGTTACATTATTGAAGGTATAGCTACCAAGGGCTCCAATATTCTTTCCATCGACAGCAACAGCAAGAACTCTGTAGCCGGTGTCAGGAACCATGTTATAGGTAACACTGCCGCCTTCTGTAACTATATAATCGCCACTGGGAACGATTGCGCCGCCTTCATTGGCTATACCGGAGACGATCTTGTAGGTCTTGGCGGCCTTTTTTCTGAAGGAAGCAGTAATATTAACATCGTAATCAAGAGACTTTATCTCATAGGTTTCGTCATAGGATACAATCTGACCATTGATGATCCATCCGGCAAATTCATAGCCATTATAAGGGGTTTCTTTAAGAACAACGCGCTGTCCTCTGTCAAAGGTTCCGGCATAATCTACTTTTCCTGAATCGCTTGGAGTGACATTTGCGTAAATCGTGCGCTTTGCTCTTTCAAAAACAGCAGTAATATCACGATCAGAAGTTATGTTGCTTAACTGAATCGAACTGGATTCGCTGAGTGTCTTGTTATTTTCTACGAATTTGTTAAAAACATATCCGGTATTAGCTTTTGCAGTAATAGTGTAGCTTCCGCCGTAGCCTACATTGGAGCTGTCTGTAACAGTACCGCCATCTGAAGTATTCACACGGGTCCTGATATAGCAGGTCGCTCTGTTGAATTTAGCAACAAGATTTCTGTCGGAAGTAACGTTTGTAACATCAAACTGAGCAGCTGTGGAAATGAGGTTACTTCCCTCATACCATCCTGCAAAGGAGTAGTTGTTGTTAGGAGAAGCGGATACTCTTACACTTCCACCATTTCTGACAGCGCCTCCGCCGGCTATTGCACCGCCATCAGAAGGACTTGCCTGAACGCTGACCATGTGGTCCACGCTTTGGACATTTACCACGGCACCATCGTAATAATATGGATCCTGCACGGAAGTTGCAATGGCTGCAACAGAAGAGGAATCCTCGTCATTTCCTATTGTCAGGACACCGCTACTGCTGATAGTAGTAGAGGAAGAGGTGTTTCCTGCTACTGACCAGTATACATTGGGATTATACCCATTTCCGCCGGAAACCTCTGCTTGAAACTGGTATGACTTTCCTGCGGCAACAGTAACTCTGTCGGGATATACGGTAACATCTGTTATGTATGGATCCTGCGCCCGAATCGATACTGTAACTGTTACCTGAACCCTATGGTGTTGTCTTATGTCATTTGCTGAATAAAAGACGTAATTTGCACTATAGTCGCCAGGTGCCAGATCATTGGTTGTATATACCTCGAATCCAATCTGAGACCCAGGTGAAAGATTCATGTCCGCTCCACACATAGGCATGATAAAGAATGCTGTTGATGAGTCAAATTCATCCCAGGTTAGTGGAAAGGAATTGCTACCAATATTTACGATAGAAAACTGAAGCGGATCTATATAATCTCCTTCGTATCTGGTTCCAAAATTCATATTTGGTGTGTAGCAGGTAAGGTTATAGTCAAAAGGATCGGGCTGGCTTTCGCCGCCACCTTCGTTTTTGGATTCATTACCTCCATCATAGGGATCGCCGTCACTCTGACTGTCACCGCCCTGATCCCAATCTCCTTCGTTCTGCTCATCAAAGATTACATTAGAATCCTCGCTCGCATAGATTTTTTCTATTTTCGATGTCAAAAAACAACTGATTACAAGGCAGACTGCAAGGATGATGGCATTAACTCTGTTAAAAAGACTTTTTTTCATAGTACCTCCTATGTGAAAAGCTAATACGTAAAGTATTACATATTAATGTTACCATCTTACATATACGATATTTAGAAAAATTTTATTAAATTATTTGTATAAAGTGAAGGATACAGCCGAATAAGTGCAACTTGGAGGCCGGCGTATTGTTTCTGTTTTACCTTTTTGTTACAAAGATAGTAGAAGAAAGGAGAGAAGTGTATGTCGGGTGTGATAAGTATCAGAAATCTAACTAAATCCTATGGTAAAAAAAGAGGTGTCATAGATGTTTCTTTTGATGTGAACGAGGGAGAGATATTTGGATTTATAGGACCAAACGGAGCAGGAAAATCAACAACAATCCGCTCAATGCTGGGATTTTTGAAATTTAATTCGGGAAATATTGAGATTTTGGGGATGGATAGTGAGAAGAATCACGAGGATATCCTTCGCGAAGTGGGGTATATGCCGTCAGAAGCTCTTTTCTATCCATCAATGACAGTTTCTGAGGTCATTAAATATGCTGCTGACGTCAGGAAAAAGAACTGCGATGAGGAGGCAGCAAAGCTATGTGAGCGCCTTAAAGTGGACACTTCCAAGAAGATAAAGGAGTTGTCTTTGGGAAACAGAAAAAAGGTCTCGATAGTATGCGCAATGCAGCACAGACCAAAGCTTTTCATATTTGATGAACCCACCAGCGGCCTGGACCCTCTTATGCAGAACACTTTTTTTGAGCTGATAAAAGAATATGTGGACCAGGGAACCACCTGCATGCTTTCGACCCATGTTCTGACTGAGGTAAGCAGATACTGCGACAGAGCTGCAATCATGAGAGAGGGGCACCTTATAAAGACTGACACTGTGGATAATCTTATGAAGACTTCAGTTAAAAATGTAAAAATCACTATGGACGGAAAACACGAGGAGTATCTGTTTAGGGGAGAAATCAGTGAGCTGGTGAACTCCCTGGCGGGGAAAAAGATTGAGAATCTTAGCATAGAAGATCCTTCTTTGGAGGACATGTTCATGCACTTTTATGAGGAGAAGGAGGGGATAGGATGAATGCAATCATTAAGCGGGAAATGAGGCTGGGGCTCAAAAATCTCCTGATATGGGCGGTGACTGTAGGGGGGCTTGGTTTTATCTGTACTCTTATGTATACAAGCATGGACGGAGATATGCAGGAAATGGCCGAGCAGTTTTCCAATATGGGGGCCTTTGCTGATGCCTTTGGAATGAGCACTTTGAGTATCGCGACCCTCAATGGCTTTTTTGCCACTGAAGTTGGAACGGTACATGGCCTTGGAAGCGCTATGTTTGCTGCCTTTATCGCATCCTGTATGCTATCCAAGGAAGAGGATGGACACACCGGAGAATTTCTTTATTCATTGCCTATAGCCAGATGGAAAGCTGTAACGGCCAAGGCGGTGGCTATACTTTTAAATCTTTTGATATTTACACTAATCTGTGGCGCTTTCTATGTCCTTGGTTTTGCGGTTCTTAAGGAAGATATTCCCTGGGAAAAGATGATAAGGTTCATGGGAAGTATGTGCCTAATGAATGTTGAGGTTTCGTCTATAGCCTATTTTCTGTCAGCTATATCCAGCAGAAACCGCATGGGAATCGGACTGGGAGTGGCACTTATTGTCTACACCTATGATCTTATGGGAAGAGTCGTGCCCTCCATGAAGGACTATCTTTTTATCGGCCCCTTTTCCTATACCAATGCGTCTGAAATCTTTGGTGGAATAGATGCTCCCAAATATAGCATTATGGTTGCATGCATAGTCATTGTGCTTGCCGCCTCGGCAGCTTATGTCACATATACAAGAAGAGATCTTAATGTCTGATGCAAAATGGACTTGAGACATTTTGACTGTAAGGGTAAAATGGGAATAATATTTTTCCATGAAGACAGGAGGATATGATTCCATGATACAGGACATTCAGCCATATTTTTTGGATAACCATTTTAAGCCGGACGCAAGGGTTTCTAATGACAGTCAGATCATAATCATTCATGACAAAAGCTTTTTGATAGAGAAAAATGCCGCTGAGAATGAGGGAAGGATAGTATTTCCTAAGTGGGACGACTTGGCGGAAAGTATTGACAAAGACGGAATAGAGAAGGATGACTATAGCTTGGATGATGCGGATTTTGCTTATATTTTCAGCATCGGTGATGAGGATTTCTTTTTAGCTGTAGCATCAGAGAAAAATTATGAGATTCCCGGGTTTATCTATACTCAGCTTAATTTCATCAGGGGAAAAGAACTTTCTCCAAAACACTATGTGTTTGCTGCTTTTACGGCGTATCACCTTAATACATGGTATTCTACCTCAGTTTACTGCGGAAAATGCGGAACTAAGAACATAAACGATTCCAAGGAGAGAGCACGTCGTTGTCCTCATTGCGGTAATGTTACATATCCAAGGATCAATCCGGCTGTCATAATTGGCATAACAGATAAGGAAAATAACAAGATTGTCCTGACAAAATATAACAGGGGTTATGCTAATTTTGCACTGGTGGCGGGGTTTACCGAGATTGGTGAGACCATGGAAGGAAACGTCGCAAGAGAAGTAATGGAAGAAGTAGGCCTTAAGGTCAAGAACATTAGATATTACAAGTCTCAGCCCTGGGGCATCGCCAGCGATATTTTGTTGGGATATTTCTGCGACGTAGATGGAGATAACACCATATGCATGGATAACGAGGAATTGAAGCTTGCCAAATGGTTTTCGCCGGAGGAGATAGAGCTTCAGCCAACGCCTTATAGTCTGACCAATGAGATGATGAGCCTTTTCAAGGACAAGGGCTATGAGGGAACTATATAATAACTTGTATCTGATAAGCTGTTTTTATTTCTGCCTATAAGCTTTCTTTAATTTTATTTATGATAATGCTGTGATAGTATCATATTATCAAATAACGAATTGCTTCTATCACAAAAGATTAAATAATGAAATTGGAGGAAAAACATCATGGCAGACATTAAAGAAAGCGCATTGGAACTGATTGGGGGAACACCACTTCTTAAACTTAACGGCTATAGCAAGAAAGCAGGAGTAACAAATGCTACAATTCTTGCAAAGCTTGAATATTTGAATCCTGCAGGATCAGTAAAAGACAGAGTTGCTCTTAGCATGATCGAGGATGCAGAAAAGAACGGACGGATCAAACCAGGAGCTACAATAATTGAGCCAACCAGTGGAAATACAGGAATCGGACTTGCAGCAGTTGCGGCAGCAAAGGGCTACAGAGCAATCCTTACTCTTCCGGATACCATGAGTGTTGAGAGAAGAAATCTTCTTAAGGCCTACGGTGCAGAGATCGTTCTTACAGATGGCGCAAAGGGAATGAAGGGAGCTATCGCCAAGGCTGAGGAACTTGAAAAGGAAATCGAGGGAGCAGTTATCCTTGGCCAGTTTGTAAACCCTGCTAACCCTGCAATCCACAGATCAACCACAGGTCCTGAGATCTGGAAGCAGACAGACGGCCAGGTAGATATCTTTGTAGCAGGAGTTGGTACCGGCGGAACAGTAACAGGTGTAGGAGAGTTCTTAAAGGAGCTTAATCCTGACGTTAAGATTGTTGCAGTCGAGCCCGCAAGCAGCCCTGTACTTACAAAAGGAACTGCAGGACCACATAAGATCCAGGGTATTGGCGCAGGCTTTGTGCCTGAAACTCTTAACACAAAGGTTTACGATGAAGTTATCGCTATCGATAACGAGGATGCTTTTGCAGAGGGCAAGAGATTTGCCATTTCAGAGGGAATCCTTGTAGGAATCTCATCAGGTGCCGCTCTTAAGGCTGCTACAATCCTTGCACAAAGAGAAGAAAATAAGGGCAAAAACATTGTTGTTCTTCTTCCTGATTCAGGAGACAGGTATCTGTCTACACCTCTTTTTGCAGAATGATAATCATTTCAAAAAATATGGTTGCTCCGAGGCTCATTCGCTTCGGGGCAATTATTTTTGTTCTCAAAGAGAAAGCAGAGCCTTGGATTATGCAGTATAATTGAAGATGTAGCAGATGGAGTGTAGCGAGTGAGCGGGTATGAAAATAGATATTCAAAAGATTGAGTCCGGTGAGGATGAGGTTATTGTCAGGTACAAGGAGAAGTCTCCAAAGATACAGAGAATATTGGATGTGCTTGGGGCAGATGGCACAAAGCTCTTTGGGAAAAAAGACGGAGAGACAGTGTCAGTTTCTCCCGGGAGCATTCTTTATATTGAGTCTGTGGACGACAAGGTCTTTGCTTATACCAAAAAGGAAATAATCAGGTTGGATGGGTCATTGACTACACTTTTGCAGGACCTTAATGACGACAGGTTTTTCAGATGCAGTAAATCCATGATCATAAATATTGATAAAGTGGACAGGTTAAAGAGCCTTTCCTCAAACCGCATTGATGCAACGATGGAATCCGGAGAGCATATTCTGATTTCCAGGACCTATGCTTCAGAGTTTAGAAGGACTTTAAGGAGATGAGATGGTCATGAGTGATAAGAACAATAATAAAGCTAAGACTACACTTTGGGAGAAATATCTTACCAAGGAGATCGGCATAGAATTCAAGGCTTGTCTGTATTTCTTTGCCATTTTATTTTTCTACTGTATATACAGAATATGCATCCACATATATGATGCCAGCATTCTTCATATGACGGAAATGATATTCACCTGTTATTTTATTGGTTATGCTCAGGTGTATCTGCTTTGGAATTTTGATGAGGCAGATTCCTTTGGGGGAAAAGAAATTTTGGGAATGGTTCTGTGCACTGCGATTTATAGTATTTTGTCCTATCTCTTTAACTGGTTTGATCACAGGATTGCTTTGACTATTGGCTTTGCGACATATCTTATCCTTACCTATGTATGCGTATTCTTTATCTATAAATCTAAAAGACGCATAGATGACAAGCAGCTGAATGAGGATCTTGCGCTGTTCAAAACAGAGCATAAAGATCGCTCATAAACTACAATATTTGAAAGATGGTTTATTGACGAGCAAAAACATATTGACATAGTAGGCAAATCCGTTTTACCATAGGTTCAATAACATGATCATAAAATGTAATCGGAGGAGCCACAAATGACCATTTTGCAGCTTAAGTATGTGATAGCAATCGATGAAGAGTGTTCCATGAGGAGAGCAGCAGACAGACTGTATGTTTCACAACCGGGGCTGTCAAGTGCGGTAAGAGATCTGGAAACAGAGCTTGGAATTCAAATCTTTGAAAGAGTTCATAATGGAGTCGTTACTACAGCTGCCGGCAGTTCTTTTATTGCCCATGCGAGAAGTGTTGTTGAACAGTTTGAGAAGATTGAAGAAAAGTATCTGGACGCCAAGTCCAATAAGGAGACTTTTTCGGTTTCAATGCAGCATTACACTGTAGCGGTAAATGCCTTCATAGATACAGTAAAAGAATATGATTATGATGAGTATCAGTTCTCGATAAGAGAAACACAGACCAGCGAGGTAATTGAAGACGTTAAGTCATCAAAGAGTGAAGTGGGTGTAATTGCACTTTCTGAGTTTAACAGAAATACCTTTAAAAAAGTATTTGCGGATGCATCTCTGGAATTTCATGAGCTTTTTACCAGAAATGCTTATGTTTATCTGAAAAAAGATCATCCTCTTGCAGACAGAGAAGAATTATCTCTTGATGAACTTCAGGATTACCCCTGCATGGTATTTGATCAGGGAGACAACACTTCTTTTTACTATAGAGAGGAGGCCCTTGCTACTTATGATTACAAAAAAGTTATCAGCACCAATGAAAGAGCTACATCTATTGAGCTGATGCTAGGGTTAAATGGCTATGCTGTTGGCGTAGCAATGCTTGGGGATTCATTGAATACTTCAGAGATCAAGGTAGTCAAGCTTAAGGAGGATGAGGAATTGACCTTTGGCTATATCACCAGAAAGGGAAAAGAGCTTAGTGATATGGCGAAGACATTTATTGCTAAGCTGGAAAGCTTTAAGGAATAAGCAGTAATTTTGAATTAAGATAACGTGTGTTATGAATTAGAAATGATGGTTGCCCTTGCGCCGAATACTGAAAATGAGTTATCATAATATTGTGTATGAATTCAGTTAATTCTGTTTTTGCGGGGGAATATATATGGAAGAGAGAAGAAAAACAAGAAGACTCGATCTTACCGGAGAAATAATCATCAAAGGTCTTGGAGGAGCAACAGAGGCAGTCGACATTCATATTATTGATGCCTCTACTTCAGGAGTTGGCTTCAAGACTGACAAACAGCTTACTATTGGTGATATTTATGAGACAAATCTTACCTTATGGAATAAGGAAGTGATCCCTGTTTTTGTTCAGATAGTGAGAGCAAAGCTTGAAGACGATACCTATCATTACGGTGGTGTTTTCATCGGAATGCCTGAGGATGTAAAAATGCGTATTCAGGTATATGAGACAGTAGAAGAAGAAATTGCCAAGCAGGAATAAGTAGTAGAAATTAATAAGACCCAATCGGAAGGATTTGACCTTCCGGTTGGGTTTTTCTAATATACTGAAGAATTATTAAAGTAGATTCTGAAGATCTTTGAAAAATGAAGGATAGGATATTCCTACGCAGGCATCGTCAAGAATTCTGGTGGTTCCGGAAGCGGCCAGGGCTGCTATGGCAAAGCTCATGGCAAGACGATGATCATTATGAGTCTTGATGTCGGTACCTGAAAGCGGCTTTCCACCGTGAATGATCATTCCGTCGTCCGTTGGCTCAACATCGGCTCCCATAGCATTTAAGTTCTCTACTACAGTTGCAATTCGGTCAGATTCTTTTACCTTAAGTTCTGCAGCGTCCTTTATTATTGTGTCGCAATTGGCTGTTGCTGCAAGAACTGCAACCACCGGAAGCTCGTCTATCATTGTGGGAATGTCTTTTCCGCCAATCTCAAATTTTCCATTCTGGTTGCCGTGGAGTTCGCTGTATTTTACCAGAATATCAGCTCTGGATTCATTGGACTCGTCCAGATTGAGAAGTTCAATATTGGCCCCCATCTGTTTAAGAACAGTTATGATACCGCAGCGGGTCTTGTTAATACCTACATTTCTGATAAGAAGTTCGGAACCGGGAACCATCAGGGCTGCAGCAATAAAGTAAGCTGCTGATGAAATATCACCGGGAACATTTATCTTGCATCCGTTTAAAGGCATTCCCGGTTTCAAAATCGCTACAGCACTGCCATCTCTGGCAACTTCATTGTGAATGTCTGCGCCAAAAGAATTCAGCATTATTTCTGTATGATTTCTCGAAAGCGCAGGCTCATAAACACAGGTTTCGCCATCTGCATAGAGTCCGGCAAGAATAATGCAGGATTTGACCTGAGCTGAAGCAACAGGATTTCGATAATTTATCCCATGCAGTTTTTTGCCGCCGTTTATGTGCAATGGTGCGCAGTCATTTCCGAGAACAGAAGATATATCAGCTCCCATCTGTGTAAGCGGTTTGATGATCCGGTTCATAGGTCTTTTCTCAATGGACATATCTCCGGTTATATTTGAATCAAATGGCTGTGCAGCCAAAATGCCGGACATGAGCCTGGTAGTCGTTCCGCTATTTCCTGTATATAGTGTTGTATCAGGAGCAGAGAGACCATGCAGACCTTTGCCGTGAACAGTAATGGTTGGAACACCATTTGTTGGTCGTATGCTATGGTCAATATGTATGCCAAGCTTTTTAAAGCAGTCGATTGTCGAAAGGCAGTCGGCACTTTCCAAAAAACCTGTGATTTCAGTAGTGCCTTGGGCAAGAGCACCAAACATAATGCTTCTATGGGATATGGATTTGTCTCCCGGGACAAAGACATCACCTTTTAAAGGGCGCTTTGCCTGCTCTATAGCGATCATATTTATCCTCCATATAAATTGCAGGTGTTATCTATCGTACAGTTACTGTATATCCATCTTTGGATAGTACATCTATGGCCTGTTCAAGACCTTTTTTATTGTGAAGCTCAATTCTCAGAGTTCCGCGTTCATACTCTCTGTTATGGACAATTCCTATGTTCTTTATATTGATTGAATGATCAGATAAAAGAACAGCTACTTTTGCAAGTCGTCCCGGCTGGTCATCAATCTCAACGTGAAGTACATAGGTTTTCTGGATAGGCCCGCTGGCTATATCCAGAAAGGACTCCCTGTATTCCCTTGCTGTTGCAAAGAAATTAAATAATTGCTCACTATCATGTTCATCTATAGCAAGTTTTATAGTATAAAGTGAGTCAATATATTTGCTCAGCAGTTCTGAGATATTGTCAGCGTTGGTATTACAAATCTGTTGCCACATGGTTGGAGACGAAGAAGATATTCTTGTAATGTCCTTAAAGCCTCCTGCTGCAATGGTCTTCATAAGCTCGTCTTCTGAATCGTTATCTTTTACCAGATTGACGAGAGAAGCTGATATAACGTGAGGAACATGACTTATTGCGGCAGTAATATAATCATGCTGCTTGTAAGGAACAATAAGAGGTATTGCTCCCATTTTTTTTACCAGATCTCTATATTTCTCAAGCCTTTGCTCATCGGTATTCTCGGTTTTGGTGAGAATATAATAGGCATTTTCCAAAAGAGAGGCCTTTGAATTCTTATAACCGATCCTTTCGGTTCCTGTCATGGGATGCCCACCAATAAACTGGTCTTCAAGCCCCAGTTCTTTAACCTTATCATGTATGCTGTTTTTGACACTGCCAATATCGGTAATAGTTGTTTTTTTATTAAGGAAAGGCTGTATCAATTCAAGATTAACGTTGTTCAGCTCTACCGGTGCGCATAAAAAAATGTAATCGCAATCGGAGAATGCAGCTCCTATTTCGTATACCGGCTCATCGATTATTCCGTCAGCCTTTGCTGCATCAACTGTTTCTCTATGTGGTGTGTAGGCAATGATCCTGCAATTCGGCTCAGCTCTTTTTATCGCTCGGGCCATGGAGCCGCCAATTAGTCCCAGCCCAACAAAACCATATATCTGTGTATCCATAAAAGGAATGATCCCCCTAAAATCGCATATTTATACATCTCACTATAACACTGCAACGTACGAAAGTCAATTTTATATATATTTGTGCAAATAGTCTAAAAAGCTTGTTTTAGTACGCTGTTTTTAGTAGAATATTGTTATGAGTTTGTATGGGGAAGAGAACTTCTTTGTTCAAAAGGCATATTTTAAGCGGTTGGGGGCCAATCTTATAATCTGAAATGTGCACTCGCTTCTTAATAGTGTGTTCTTAATTCTTCGTATTCTCATATAAATCCCAATTTATTGCGACTGGAGGACATGATATGAACGTTTACACGACTGACAAGATTAGGAACGTAGTGCTGCTAGGCCACGGTGGCGCCGGCAAGACAAGTCTCTCTGAGGCAATGGCTTATCTTGCTGGCATAACATCAAGGATGGGCAAAGTAGAGGATGGAAACACACTCTCTGATTTTGATAAAGAAGAGCAGAAGAGACATATTTCCATAAGCACTTCAACAATTCCGTTGGAATGGGATGGTCATAAGATAAATATTCTGGATACTCCTGGATTTTTCGATTTTGTTGGTGAAGTTGAAGAGGCTATCAGCGTAGCAGATGCAGCAATTATTGTTGTGTCAGGTAAGGCTGGTATTGAAGTTGGTACAGAGAAGGCATGGGATATGTGCGAGAAATATAAGATTCCGCGTATGTTCTTTGTATCAGACATGGATATCGATGATGTTTCCTATAGACAGGTAGTTCAGGATCTTACTGATAAATACGGCAAGAAGATGGCTCCTTTCAATCTTCCTATCCGTGAGAATGAGAAGTTTGTCGGCTATGTAAATGTTATCCAAGAGAAGGGATTTAGATGGGAAGGCAAGGAAGTTGTTGAATGTCCTGTTCCTGAGTACAATCAGGCAAACTTGAAGCTCTGCAAGGATACTTTGGTAGAATCAGTTGCTGAGACTTCAGAAGAGTTCATGGACAGATATTTTAACGGAGATACATTCTCAGAAGCAGAAATCAGAGCTGCTGTTCGCTCAAATGTATGTGATGGCACAATTGTTCCTATTGAGATGGGATCAAGCACTCTCTGCCAGGGTATTTATACACTTCTCGATGATATTGTGAAGTATATGCCAAGCCCTGAGAACCGTAAAATGGCTGGTATCAATACAAATACCAACGAGATTTTCGAAGCTGATTTCGATTTCTCCAAGCCTAAGACAGCTTTCGTATTCAAGACTATGATCGATCCATTTATTGGTAAGTATTCGCTTATCAAGGTTCGTTCAGGTGTCCTTAAGCCTGATGATACAATGTTTGTAGCAAATAAGGATGCTGAGGTAAAAATCGGTAAGCTCTACGTACTTCAGGGCAATAAGGCTACAGAAGTATCCGAGCTTCATGCCGGTGACCTCGGTGCTCTTCAGAAGATAGATGTAGCTACGGGAGATACTCTTTCTACAAAGGCTACTCCGGTTCAGTATGCTAAGATGGATATTTCACAGCCATATACAGCAATGAGATATCATGCTCAGAATAAGAGCGATATTGACAAGATTGCACAGTCTCTTGCAAAGCTTGCAGCTGAGGATCAGACTCTTAAGGTTGTAAATGATGCAGAGAATCGCCAGACACTTCTTTATGGTATGGGCGATATGCACCTTGAAGTTGTTCAGAGTAAGCTCCAGAACATATACAAGGTTGCCATTGATCTTACGAAGCCAAAGGTAGCTTTCAGGGAGACTATCCGCAAGAATGCAGATGTAGAGTACAAGTACAAGAAACAGACCGGTGGACATGGTCAGTACGGACATGTTAAGATGCGCTTCGAACCATCAGGTGATCCTACTACTCCATATATCTTTGAGCAGGAAGTTGTAGGTGGAGCAGTTCCTAAGAATTTCTTCCCTGCAGTTGAGAAGGGTATTGCAGAGTCTGTTCAGAGAGGACCTCTTGCAGCTTATCCTGTTGTTGGAGTTAAGGCTACACTTTATGATGGATCCTATCATCCTGTAGATTCTTCAGAAATGGCCTTTAAGGTTGCTGCTTCAGGTGCGTTCAAGAAAGGTTTCATGGAAGCAACTCCTGTACTTCTTGAGCCCATCGTTTCTCTTAAGGTTACAGTCCCTGATGCTTACACAGGTGATGTAATGGGAGATCTTAACAAGAGAAGAGGAAGAGTTCTTGGTATGAATCCTTCACTTACCGGAAAACAGGTAATTGAGGCTGAAGTTCCACAGATGGAGCTCTTTGGATATAACACCCAGCTTCGTTCTATGACAGGTGGAAGTGGTGAATTCGAGTATGAATTCAACAGATATGAGCAGGCTCCTTCAGATGTTCAGGCAAAAGAAGTTGCAGACAGAGCTGATAAGGTTGCTGCAGCAAATTCTGAGGAATAATGTGATATTTGAATGATTTTTGAGGACTTAGGTTTTATAACTTAAGTCCTCTTTATTTATAATATTTTTATTTAATATTATCGATTTTGTGATAACATTAATTCATGATTACTGAAATCTTCAAACCGTATAATTACATAGGCGAATCAGCAGGGCTTATTATGGCGCTGCTTCTTTTGGCTGTTATGACTTATACAAAGCCTAAAAAGACCTATGTTTATAAGTATGTATTTTATGGGATTGTCTGTTCAATCATCTCTATTATCGTTAATCTGTCCATTTTGGTGGTTGCTAATCATCCGGAAAAATATTACAACCGTTATGTTTTCATGGGCCAGCTTTTGCTGTTTCTTCTTTTATATAATGCAATTCTGTATTTTATCTTTTCCTATGTGAATATGATGTCCATTGTAAGAAGATCCCAGCGTAGGGAGTTCCTTATGATGTATGGACTTTTGAGTCTGATATATCTTATTGGTGTAGTTATCGAGATAGCTTCAAGAGGTCTCTATACTATGACTCTTGAAGGGATAGACATTGACCATTTTACAAGGTTTTATACCGGTGCAGGGGTTGTTTGTGCTCTTTTCTGCTTTAATGCTACGCTTTCAAATAAAAAGAATGTATCGAGAGTCATCTGGCATGCTGTTCTTGCCTTCGTTCCAATTGATTTTGTCATTTTGATCACGCAGATGGCAAGTTTGACCAGATTTCATGCGGTATTTACTGCAATAACATACGTTCCGGTATTTGCAGTGGGCTATATGCTGTTCCATTCATATCCCTATGATGAAATAACCGGTGTACAGAGTATTTACGCCTTGAATGCATTTCTTTTTAAAAATCTCGGGAAAAGGAAGCCTTACATAGCCTATACAAAACTAATATTTCCGGGCATCGATAATCTGGTAATAGAAAGGGATGATACGCTGCTAAGGGGCGTCAGTGCCTGCAGGAGCATTGAAGCAATCAACAATAAAATAAAGATTTACAGAGTAGCCGACAATAAGTATGTGAATGTAATTGACACTGAGGATGAGAAAGATTTTCAGAAATATATTAATCGAATCAGAGGCATAATGGATTCTTTGAAGGCTGAATTGCATATGCCTGTCAATTATCTTATGGTGGCGGGACAGCTTCAGCCGGAACTGGATAATCCTATAAAATGCAGGCAGTTTTTTGAATTTATCACCAGAAGATTTGAAGATCAGAACAGCAGCCACTTTTATATTGTAAAACCGAGTGATTATGACGCATTTAATGAATTTTACGAGATCAGCAAGACATTGGAAGATATCAGGAATAAGCTTGATCTTGATGATGAGAGAATTGTAGTTTACGCGCAGCCTATATACAGTGTGGATACCGGCAGCTTTAAGGTGGCAGAGGCGCTTACAAGGCTCAAGCTTGGCGACAGAATGATCAATCCGGATGCTTTTATTCCCATAGCAGAGGCCGGAGGAACAATACATGCGATTACCTGTATAGTACTTAATAAGGTGTGCAGAGTGATAGAAAGTATCGAGGAATTCTATGACTTTGAAGCGATTTCAATCAATGTCTCGTCAAAAGAGATATCTCAGCAGAATGCTCATAAGGAGCTATTCGATATAATAAACAGGTATGAATTTGACGTGTCAAAGATCCGACTTGAGCTCACAGAATCAGCTATGCTTGAGAGCTATGAAATAGCCAATGATAATATGCAGGCTCTTACCAGAGCAGGTGTTCAGTTTTTCCTGGATGATTTTGGAACCGGCTATTCATCACTTGAACGTGTCATGAATTGTCCGTTCAAAACTATTAAGTTTGACAGAACACTGCTCTACAAATCACTGGATGATGAGCGTATGAATGATATCATGTCCTACATGATAGAAGTGTTTAAAAAGAACGGTTTTGTTACCCTGGTTGAGGGTGTTGAGGACGAATCGCAGAACCAATACAGTGTAGAGCATGGATTTGATTACATCCAGGGTTATCATTACGCAAAGCCTGGTCCAATTGAAGATGTAAAGAAATACTTTAATAGAAAAGCTAAGTTTTAATGATATATGAGAGGCAGGGTTTCAGGCCCTGCCTTTTTTGTTTGATGGTACAAGCGCTTGACATGGATGGTATGATTGTATACAATCATACAAAAGGTTGTTTATATGTTTTTTTGTTAAGAGGTTTTCACCATGCAGGATACTAACACATTCCAGAATCGTCCCGTCACTATGAATAACAAAAATAATCTTCTTTCTATAGAAGAGCATATGTATATTCTTGATGACGTGGAGAAACCAAATGTCTTCAGAAACATGTTCCCTTATGAGGAAGTCCCAAAGATTCCGTTTAATGACAGAATTGTTCCGCACAATATGCCAAAAGAGATATGGATTACTGACACTACTTTTAGAGATGGCCAGCAGTCCAGAGCGCCGTATACGACTGACCAGATAGTGCATATTTACGATATGTTTCATGAGCTTGGCGGTCCAAACGGAATGATCCGCCAGAGTGAATTCTTTTTATATAGTAAGAGCGATAGAGATGCGGCTTATAAATGCATGGAGAGAGGTTACAAGTTCCCGGAGGTAACCAGCTGGATCAGAGCGTCGGAAGAGGATTTCAAGCTCGTTAAGGCAATGGGAATGAAGGAAACAGGTATCCTTGTAAGCTGTTCCGACTATCACATTTTCCTTAAGCTTAAAATGACTAGAAAACAGGCACTTGAGCATTACCTGAGCATTGTAAGGCGTTGCCTTGAAAATGGCATCAGCCCAAGGTGCCATCTGGAAGATATCACCAGAGCAGATATTTTTGGTTTTGTAGTTCCTTTCTGTTTGGAACTCATGAAGCTTAAGGATGAATATAAGATTCCTATTAAAGTTCGTGCTTGCGATACCATGGGATATGGAGTAAACTTTTCAGGTGCTGTTATCCCCAGAAGTGTTCAGGGTATCATATATGCCATAAATACTAATGCCGGAGTTCCCAGTGAGCTTATCGAATGGCATGGACACAATGATTTTTATAAAGCAGTCACAAATTCAACAACTGCCTGGATTTACGGTTGTGCTTCAGTCAATACTTCTCTTTTTGGTATCGGTGAGAGAACAGGAAATACACCACTTGAAGCAATGGTATTTGAATATGCTCAGATAAAGGGAACACTTAATGGTATGAATACTACGGTGATCACCGACCTTGCTGAGTATTACGAGAAAGAAATTGGATTTACAGTTCCTGCCAACACTCCGTTTGTAGGCAAGAATTTCAACGTTACAAGGGCAGGAATTCACGCTGACGGGCTGCTTAAAAATGAGGAAATCTACAACATTTTTGACACAGAGAAATTCTTAAAGAGGCCTCCGGTCAGTGCCGTTTCCAATACATCAGGTCTTGCAGGCATTGCCCACTGGATAAATGTTCACTACAAACTTCGTGATGAGCATGCATTATCCAAGGCATCGCCGCTTGTAACCAAGGTAAAAGAATGGGTTGATAAGGAGTACGCTGGGGGACGCGTTACCGTTATGACTGACAATGAGCTGGTTGTTGAAATAGAAAAAGTAAGCAACGAGCTGGGCATTGAAGTCAAAGAAGGCGAGATAATAGAAAAAGCCGCATCAAAGTGAAGGCTTTGAATAAAAGAGGAAATTATGGGAAATAGTGATCTAAAAGATGAAGTAACTGACAAATATTCACTTAGGGGCCGTGTGTTCCATAGAATAAGAGAAGATATTCTTAATGGAAAATATAAGGACCACGAGGAACTCAGGGAAATAGCGATAGGTACAGAACTTGGAGTAAGCCGAACACCTGTAAGAGAGGCATTTAGACAGTTGGAGCTCGAAGGGCTTATTCAGATCATCCCCAATAAAGGTGCTTATGTTACCGGAATCAAGGTAAAAGATATTAAGGATATCTATATGATAAGATCCAAGCTCGAGGGTCTATGTGCGCGTTGGGCATGCGAGAACATCACTAAAGAGCAGCTTGAGGAGATGGAAGAGGTAATATACCTTGCTGAATTCCATGCCGCAAGAGGCCACATGGAGCAGATGGCGGAGCTGGATAACAGATTCCACACCATCATGTACGAGGCATGTAATTCCAAGATGTTGGAGCATCTTTTGAAGGATTATCATCAGTATGTATGGAGAGTGCGTCAGAAGACTCTTTCCAGCAGCCGCGGTGCTGTGTCTAATGTCGAGCACAAGTTCATCATGGAGGCGATCAAGGAGAACAATCCCGACAAGGCTGAGGAACTTGCCAATCAGCACATGCTGAATGCCTACGAAAATATGGTGGACAACGGACTGCTCGATATTTACGAATGATAGGATGGATTGGAATATTAAGGAGGAGTAGGATGGAAAAAATCAAGATGGTAACCCCGATTGTCGAGATGGACGGGGATGAGATGACAAGGGTTTTGTGGCAGTTGATCAAAGATAAATTGATTTTGCCATTTGTTGATCTTAAGAGTGAGTATTATGACCTTGGTCTGAAGCATAGAGATGAGACTGACGATCAGGTTACTGTAGATTCAGCCAATGCTACTTTGAAGTATGGAGTTGCCGTTAAATGTGCAACCATCACTCCTAACAATGAGCGTGTTGAGGAATATGGTCTTAAGAAGATGTGGAAGAGCCCAAATGGTACCATAAGGGCAATTCTTGACGGAACAGTTTTTCGTACACCTATTATGGTTAAGGGGATCGAACCAAATGTAAGAACCTGGGAGAGCCCAATTACTCTTGCAAGACACGCATACGGCGATGTATACAAGAATGTTGAGATCAGAGTTCCCGGTCCCGGAAAGGCTGAGCTTGTTTTCACAGGAGCAGATGGAAAAGAGATCAGAGAAACAATCCACGAGTTTGACGAGCCGGGGATCATTCAGGGTGTTCATAACAAGGATTCATCGATCAAGAGCTTTGCAAGAGCATGCTTTAAATATGCTCTTTCCGAGAAGAAGGAGCTATGGCTCGGAACAAAGGATACAATCAGTAAGACCTACGACAGAAGATTCAGAGAAATCTTTGACGAGATTTTTGAGAGCGAGTTCAAGAAGGACTTTGAAGAGGCTGGAATTACCTATTTCTATACACTTATTGACGATGCCGTAGCACGTGTTATGAAATCAAAGGGCGGATTTATCTGGGCCTGCAAGAACTACGACGGCGATGTTATGAGTGATATGGTTTCTTCTGCTTTTGGTTCACTTGCCATGATGACTTCTGTTCTTGTTTCTCCAAACGGAGTATACGAGTATGAGGCAGCGCATGGAACAGTTCAGAGACACTACTACAAGTACCTTAAGGGAGAGCCAACCTCAACAAACCCTGTTGCTACCATTTTTGCATGGACAGGTGCACTTCGTAAGCGAGGGGAACTTGACGGAACTACGGAGCTTATGACCTTTGCGGATAACCTTGAAAAGGCAACACTGTCTGTAATTGAGTCAGGGCGTATGACAGGCGACCTTGCGCTTATTACAACGCTTCCAAATCCTGTTAAGCTTGGATCAGAAGAGTTCTTGGATGCAATCGCAGAGGAACTAAAGAAATATTGATAAAATTGATGATAATAAAAGAGCATGTCTCAATGAGTGGGACATGCTCTTTTTTACGTTAAATTACTTAAAAAGTGACTTACTGATATCAAAATATCCTGTTGAGAAGGATTTACTTGGATCTTCTTTGCATTCAAAGTTTATGTTTAAGAAAACACTTTTGCCGGACAGATCTTTGTACTCGTCTCCATTTCCGTATGGATATACGTAAGTGGCTTTGAAACAATAACCTGATGGAATATAGCTTTTATATAAGCCTGAAGGCTCAACAACCATGTTGTCAACTTTCATTTCCTTACTTGATGCATACAGGTTGTAATCAGATTTGTTATTTACTATAACTGTGTAGGCATCACGGGACAGATTGTCTGTATATACAGCGTAAACGTCAACCTTGTCATCTGAATAGAGCTCAACATAATCATCATAATCAAACTCAAAAATATAAGAAGCAGTAGTTTTGATTACTGCAGGCTCAGAAGGAGTCTTTTCATAATTGTAGTTGGTATTTCTGATCTTGATATCATCAAATACTATTTCTGAAATGAGCTGTTTTGGAACGTTCCTATAGTCTTCATATATCACAACGTCACTGTTTTTCTTGTAGGTATCGTACATATAAATATACGATGAATTACTGGAAAATCCATTCACAGAATTACTGGAAATAGCTATTTTTATGTCCTCATTCCTGTTATTTTCCACGCGGAACTCCACAGCTACAGGGCCATCGGGTTCGTTGCTTGAATAATCGTATACTTTAGTATAGAATCCGGTAACAGTTATCTTTACACCGTCGTAATCATAAATAATCCCGTCGCCATCGACTTTGTAATCAGCCTTTTCATATTTATAATAACTGCCGTCCTTAAGTTTCTCGTTTTTCCTGTATTGGCTCGGGGCATCGGGAATTGTAACGACTATTGCAAGAACGACTACTGCAAGGATCATCACTATAAGGGCTACTATTGTCCTTTTAATGTTCCTAAGGAGACGCTTACTTTCTTCCTTAGATTTTTGCTCGCGTGCGGTGATAACCGCTTCTGTGCTTTTGTCGATAAAGCTTTCCGAAACCACATTATGTCTTGATTTCCACTCTTCATCATTGTTGTATGGAGCTCCACATTGCGGACATATCTGGAATTTTGTGGTATCTATTTGGCTTCCACAATAATCACAGGAAATGACAGGATCTTTGTATGTGATCTTCTGGACTTGCTCCTGAGCTGCCTTTTTTACTTCAGCGGCACTAAAAGCATTGGCTTTTACCTTAACGTATCTGAATATCTCAACGAACAGAAAAATTATAAGTACCAAAAAAACTAACGTAAAAATCATCGTATTTTTCTAACCTCTAAATTGTTAATAACACCAAAGCATAATTATATACATATGAAATTACAGGTCAAGAGTGTAAGAAAAATGCTGTAAATCCGCTATTTTTCTGCTATAGTAGATGTTAAGTTTTGTGTGACATCAGGAGGAGACTGCAGTTTTGGAGAAAGCAGATAATTGTATCAGGGCTAGGAAGGCATATTCGCAACTTGGGATAAGCTATATGGTTATTGATTTTGCAGCAATGATGCTGGGGAGCATGTTTGTAACAAAGGTTTTGGGGTATGAGGATAATGTCATGCCGGATAATATGGAAATCCTGTATGACATTATTATTCGATTTGTGGTAATACTCCCGCTTGTTTACTTAGCAATAAGGAAATTACCAAGATTTGAGATTGAAAAGAAGAAGCTTGGAATAAAAAACTTTTTGAAATGCGTAAGTGTTGATTGTTCTCTTAAAACTCTGGCCGCTATTTTTACATTTGCGCTTATCAGTGTGATAAGCGCGGTTACCGGAATTCATACGGTTAACCCGATCATTGCTGATGTATCATCAATGTCAATGCTCAGGCAGATTTTGGTTGTGTGCATAATAGCACCGGTATTTGAAGAACTTCTATATCGAAAGCTATTGATAGACAGGATCGCGCATTATGGTGAAGTGGCAGCAATGCTTCTTTCCGGGATTATGTTTGGACTTGCACATGGGAATATTTACCAATTCTTCTTTACGACGGTTGCCGGATGCTTTTTTGCTTTTGTGTATCTTCGAACAGGGAAGATTCAGTACACGATTTTTATGCATATGATAACGAACTCTTTCAACACAATTATCAGAGTTATAGTGAGCTTAATAGAAGGTAACAATAAAACTGTTGCATACTTTAGGGTAAATATAGATTCGGAAAAATAAAAAAGGAAAAGCACCTACTTTCATGTTAGGATTAGATTTGCGAGAAAAAATCCAAGAAAGAGGTGCTTTCCATGTATAACAGTATATTACAGTTTATTGAGAATGATATCA
>JAFPVA010000021.1 GCA_017413105.1 Butyrivibrio sp.
ATGAGATTCATCAACTATCAGAATGTCATATTTTTTCTTCGCAACATCATTAGGTCCGAGAACGTCTTTAGATGAAAGGTTGTTTAATCCTTTAAACACCATCTGCATCGTCTTTCTAAGCGACGCCGGTGGAACAACAAACCCAATCTCAAGATCCTTGAAATCTTTTGATTCCCGAAGCAACTTAAAAAGATAAACTGCTAAAATAGTCTTACCACTTCCAGGCGTTCCTCCGACTATAATGCTTCTGTTAAGGTTTTTCTTAAGATTATCCACAATCTCAGCAACGATAGATCTTTGCTCATCTGAAAGAGTCTTATACGGAGAATATTTAAAAAGATCAGATTGTTCCAGTTCTTCTATTGTGCTCTTCACAAGTTTCTTTTTCTGAAGCTCATTCCAGAGTTCAACAAATTCCTGATCATATGAAGGCTTATCATAATAATCTATTCCTGACAGACCGGCATTTTGGTTTGTTAGAACAAACTGTGCGTCCGCTGCCATTAAGCTAATTAGTCTGGATTCATAATCAAATGTTGCAGACTGATTGAACTTATCACAATATATGAAATGTGCTCTGGTAAAAATCTTCTTCGAATCTGCATCCTTGTGCTGGCTCATACGCTTGTTAATTGAATTTGTCTGGCCAACATAAGCCTTTTTCCCATTTTCCAATATGTACAGCATAGGCCAATTGTTTAGATATGGCTCAACACCGTAATCATCACTTTGAAAGTCTACGTCTTTTATCGTAAACATAGTCAATACCTCGATTGTTCTATCACGCTTTAGATGCTATAACCTGAACCCACATCTCGTCTTCTCTTCCAGGTCTGTTATCATGTCCCACTTCGTTAGTGAGTATTTTGAAACCCACATTTTCAAATAGCGGAACAATACTCTTCTCATTAAAGTCGCTAAATTTACGCTCTCCACGCATCGTGGTACCGTCACCATATTTAAAAGATGCATACATTACTCCGCCATCTTTAAGAGCAGCATTCATCTTCTGCATAATCTTGGGTAGTTCTGCCATTGGTACATGAAGAAGCGTTGCTGATGCCCATATGCCATCGAATTCATTAACATAAGACATGTCTTCAAATCTCATGTTCTTGACTTCCCTGCCGGTTAACTCTGATGCACGTTTACACATCTCAGTAGAGGCATCAAAAGAAACCACATCATATCCAGCATCCAGGAATGCTTTACTATCCCTTCCGCTTCCACATCCAGCGTCAAGAATGCGCGCCTTCTCAGGGAGATAAGAAGTGAACTTATTTCTATCACCAGACATATCCGCATTCACGCTTCCTTCAAAGAAAGAATCAGCGTTTTCGTTATAATAATCAACATTCTTATCAACCATTCCTGCAGCAAGTTTAGGAAGAAGTTCCAAATCTGCAGGAAGCCAATCAACGCTATTAAGGTCACTGTACTCAAGCCATTTTGCGGCTTCATGCTCAAGTAGCTGCAGCTTCCCCTCTGCAACAGTCGCCCAGTAGCAATTCATGTGAAGATGGAATTTCTCATAGTCATAATCTATAACATCGATCAGATCATATACTTCAATCTCAGCACCAAGCTCTTCTCTGATCTCACGAACCAAAGCCTGTTCTGGTGTTTCTCCCTCTTCAATCTTTCCACCAGGAAATTCCCAGCCATCCTTAAACTCCCCATATCCGCGCTGAGTGGCGAATATCTTTGTTTTCTTCTTGTAATCGTCGCAGATTATTGCTGCAACAACGTTAACTGTTTTCATACACTCACTCGCTTACTTTATATTTTCCATAGTTCATAGCCCTGCCTTCTGGCAGAATCATAGACCGGACGCATATTCTTTTCTAAGATATTACCAAATTCTTCAGGTGTATTCCCTGGCCTATACAGCTCCTGATTTGCCCATATGGAATGAATATTATCCTTATAACAGGCTTCAAAACGTTTATGCATTCCCGGATAATCCTCATCATGTATCAGTTGATAAAGAAGATACTGATTCTGCGAAAACCTGATAAAAAATGGATCCCATGCAGGAAGCTTGTTGCTCTTCGATGAATTAAGGGCCGATTCCATTGGCATAAGATTCCACAGCTCATCATTCATAACAAAGGACCATGGAATAAAATGATCCACATCATAACCCTTAGGATCGATGGCCTCGTCTGTAAAGACATCTACTATCTGTTTAACTTCAAGCACCGCATC
>JAFPVA010000189.1 GCA_017413105.1 Butyrivibrio sp.
AGATGAAATTTCAGAAATCCGCACTTGCTGCGGGTTTCGTGAGAGCATGATTCAAGAGTCAACCAAGCCCTGCGACGTTAGTCGCCTTCAAATGGCTTGGTTGATACATTCTTGGATTTTATATCCAAGAATGTATGATATCTTGAATGTTTCATTCAAGATATCATGAATATCTCAAGGATTATTGCAAGACATACATAGATGACAAGGAGAGGAGACATTGAATGAATTATTTCGTAGAAGGGCTTCAGGGAAGCGGAAAGAGCACACTGGTGAGGAAACTTTCTGAGAAATATCCTGATCATAAGGCGATTTGCGAAGGTGATTATTCTCCAGTGGAGCTTTCGTGGTGTGCTTATGTAAATGAAGAAACTTACAGAGAGATTCTTGAAAAGTATGACAGCATTCGAAATGAAATTGAGGAAAAAAGTTTTGCGGAAGATGGACACAGGATTGTTTGTTATACGAAAATCATTACTGATATCCCGGGATTTCATAAGGATTTGGAGAAGTATGAGATTTATAACGGCAATCTTGATCAGGAAAACTTTAAGGAGATTGTACTGAGAAGAATTCGAAATTGGAACAGCAACAATAATATCTTTGAGTGTTCTCTTTTTCAAAATATTGTTGAAGATATGATCCTGTTCCAGAAAAAGAGTGATCAGCAGATTGTTGACTTTTATAGAGAAGTAAAAGAAACACTTGCCGGGAAGGAATATCAGATAATGTATATCCAGACCGATGATATAGCATCAAATATTGATGTTATCAGGAAAGAAAGGTCAGATGACAAGGGCAATGAGATGTGGTTTCCGCTGATGACTCAGTATTTCGACAACTCTCCTTATGCCAAAGAAAAAGGATTGTCAGGTACGGAGGATTTGCTTGAGCATTTCAGGCATCGGCAGGACCTGGAACTTAGAATCTGCAAAGAAGTATTTGACGGGCATTATGTGCTTTTGAAATCCAAGAACTATGATATCTTGAATGTTTCATTCAAGATACCATAGATAAATGTCCTTGCACGCATGGATCGTTACTTTTGAATTTATAAGACGGGTCTATAGATTTTTGAACAATGAGGAAAAATGAATGAAAAAGAGAATTCTTGCGATATTGATTGGAGCGATGCTTATTCTGCCCGGCTGCGGGGCTGCTAAGGAAAACTCGGAGGCCGTAGCAAACGCTGAAGTATCCCAAAGTGCGGAAATGGAAGGTGAAGCTGAGGAGGCGGAGAGTACTGATACTGAAAGCATTGCAGAAATAGATGGAAAAGAGGATGCGGAAAGCGCAGTTAATACGTCTGAAAATGAGAATGTGGGAAAAACAGCAGAAGATGCAAAGTTAGCTGAAGTGGGAAATAGCGCTGCAGGTAAGGAAAAGGCTGATAACAATTCAAACAAGAAAGAATCTGTAGATACAGAGGCGCAGACCAAAAAGTCAGATTCATCAACTGCAGAAGACCAGTCAAAAGAAACAGAATCGTCAAAATCAGAAGCTACAGAACCCGCTAAGACAGAGGCTCCTGCAAAGGTTGACTACGGAAGAATACTGTTCGTTGGTGATTCCAGGAGCGTTGATATGTTTTCCGGAGATCAGTCGAGAATTTATGGAGAGATACATGATGGAATCACGGTATATGCTGAAGATGCCAGAGACTATACATTTTTGATCGAAGTAATGAGCTCTGTGGGAACTGAGAATTTTGATACTTTGGTTTCCTGGATGGGAGCCAATGACTATGGCAATTTTGCAAACTATCAGCCGCATTACGAAGGTCTTTTAAAAGAAGGAAAGAGACTTATCCTCTGTACTGTAGGACCAACTTGTGACGAAGCTCTGGCAAATGATTTTGACAGAAGCCATTACACAAACGACCTGCAGATTGCCTATAACAATTCTCTTGTGGCATGGGCGAATGCAAATGGTGTCAAAGTAATAGATCTTTATTCATATCTTGCAGGGAACACGGATATAACGCTGGATCCTGCTGATGGAATACATTATCAGCCAAGACCTACCGGGGCAATTTGGGGTAGGATAGTAAGCGGGATGTACTGATGACGTTGAGCAATTTTCGAATTTTTTTTGAGGAATGATATAAGGGGCAAAAGTAGTTTTTTCCCTTACTGAAGATATGAGGTGGGTGTCAGGTGAACGTGTTTGATATCATCGGACCGATAATGATCGGACCGTCCAGCTCTCATACGGCTGGAGCAGTGAGGCTTGGAAGAGTTGTAAACAAGCTTATAGATAACAGAAAACTTAAGGAAGCGGAGATTACTTTGTCAGGTTCTTTTGCGCAGACTTATAAGGGACATGGTACTGATAAGGCAATTCTTGCGGGAATAATGGGCTACAAGAGCTATTCTCCAGAAATCAGAAATGCACTGAATATAGCGGATGAAAGGGGGATAAGATACTCTTTTGTCAAAGAAAATATAAGGGATGCGCATCCTAATACTGCAAGGATAAAGTTTATTCTTGAGGATGGCTCTGAAGGAGTTATGCAGGGCGCCAGTATAGGAGGCGGCAACATTCTGGTTAATCAGATAAACGGGATGAATGTGGAGTTTAACGGCGAGAGCAATACCATATTGGTAATGCACGAAGATAAGCCGGGGGTTATTGCAGCGGTAACAAACCTTATGCACTGGCAGTATGAGGACCTTAATATCTCGAATTTCCATCTGTCCAGACAGGAAAAAGGCGGCGATGCCATCATGACGATAGAGATAGACAATCAGCCTCCTGAGGAGCTTGTTGACGAGATCAGGAAAATTGAGCATGTTAAAAATGCTATTCTCATAAGACGAGTATGATATCTTGGTTGATACATTCTTGGATTTTATATCCAAGAATATATGACAAAATCCGGAGGAAAAATGCTGAAATACGAGAGTATAGAAGAACTTGTTTCAGAAGCGGAAAAAAGAAATATAAAGATCAGCGAACTTGTTCTGGAAGACCAGGCAGTTTCCATGGAAAAAACAAGTTCGGAGATCTACGAAAAGATGGAACTGAGCTTTCAGGTTATGCGGGATTCGGTAAATGAGGGACTGGCAAAAGACCTTAAATCCACCTCAGGGCTTACCGGAGGAGAAGGATACCTGATGAATGAATACGCAGATCATGGCGATGCATTAAGCGGAGGATTTATGGCAAAGGCAATGGCGAGAGCCCTGGCTGTGGCCGGATGCAACGCAAGTATGGGTAGGATCGTGGCTGCACCTACGGCTGGAAGCTGCGGTATTTTGCCGGGATGTCTTGTGAGCTTATACGAGGAAAAAGATTTTGATGAGAGAGCCATCATTATGAGCATGTTTACTGCAGCTGCTTTTGGGATGGTCATAGCAGGAAGAGCGAGTATAGCCGGTGCCAAGGGCGGATGCCAGGCCGAATGCGGAAGCGCGGCAGCAATGGCTGCAGCTGCGCTGGTAGAACTAAAAGGCGGTACACCGAGACAGTGTGCGGATGCCTGTGCAATCGCAATTTCAAGCCAGATGGGGCTTGTCTGTGACCCTGTGGCAGGACTTGTGGAAATCCCATGCATTAAGAGAAATGCTTCAGGACTGATGATAGCATTTTCCAGCGCGGATATGGTACTTTCTGGCATAGAAGCCAGAATTCCGGTAGATGAATGCCTTGATGCAATGAAGGAAGTGGGTGATGCACTTCCTAATTCATTAAAGGAGACTGCAGGAGGCGGCCTTGCAGCTACTCCAACAGGACAGAAATTAAGGAAAAAACTGTTCGGATAATATGTAAAATGTGAATTTGCAAAGAGTTCTCGGAGGTTTGATTATGAAGAACAAAACCATTATGGCTGTACCAGTAACCTGCTTCTGGTCTGTGATTTTAGTATGCGTCCTTGGCATTATCATCGGATCTTTCTGCGACTATAATATCAATGTTTTACTTGCCAACAAAACTGATATAGGCTCATTCTTTGCGACCTATGGTTCTTATTTTTCATACGCTCTTTATCCTGCGGCAGGTTCTTGTCTGTACGTAGGCTTTAAGAAGAAAGGTTCTAAATTAAGCATGCTTGCGTGGACACTTCTGATTCTTGGATGTTTCATGGCAGTATACTATTCCAACAGTTACAACGGAAAAGCTGTGAGAGCGCTTCTGGGCTACACCGCTGGAGAATCTTCGCCCCTTTTATGTATTCTCAGCTGGCTCTTCTGGGTCGTTCTATACAGCTGGATTCCATTCGTTATGATAAAGGTTCTTGATGATACTAATCCTGACAAGCTCATTGCGGTGGGCGCCGCAATCCTTGTAGCAGGAATAGCAGCAGACAATGTAAATCTGTGGCTAAAGCAGGTAGCATCCCGGCCTCGTTACAAATACCTCATAACTCTTGATAACCCTGTTTCAGAATTCAGGAACTGGTGGCAGATGAGACCAAATTTTGCAGGAAGTGATGACAATTTCAAGAGCTGGCCAAGCGGCAACATGACTATAGCCTCCATGATGTTTTCTCTTCCGATGCTGGCTGATGTGACTAAAAAAAGGAGCGGTGCTAGAAACCTTCGCTGTTTCATCGTGGCATGCATCTTTGTTATCATCTATGGTTACAACAGAATACACATGACCAATCATTTCCTAAGCGATGTGTGCTTTGGCACACTCATTACCTATCTTATTTACTCTTGCGTAAGCTCAGCTTTCTTAAAGGCGAGTGAATAGCAACATCAATATTTTTGCAATATTTTCTTTTCTATGTGGTAAAATATTATCAGTAAAGCGTTTGCTCAGAAGGGGGGTTATATCATGATAAACAATGAAAAAGAACTGCTTGAGAATGTTAAGCATCAGCACCATATTTCCAAGGAAGTAACTGATACACTTATTGAGCTTGATCAGCTTCCGAGTACCGGAACCCAGGTTTTTCTTAATGACCTCATAGTTACCCTCTACAAGAGAGTTATGGATGGTTCTGATGATGTTGTTGTCGAAGTCTTTGGGGATAAAGTAATGACTTCTGTAGAATTTACCAAGTGGGTTGAGGATAACTTTACCGAGTATTCAACAAAGCTCTTTAAGGATTCAATCTGATACATTCTTGGATATAAAATCCAAGAATGTATCAACCAAGCCATTTGAAGGCGACTAACGTCGCAGGGCTTGGTTGACTCTTGAATCATGTTCTCACGAAACCCGCAGCAAGTGCGGATTTCTGTAATTTTTCTAAGAACTCATACATTTTGGATTATGAGTTTTTGAAATTTATCTAAGAATTAATACTTTCTTTAGTGGACAGAAAAATAAATAGAAGGTAATATTAAAGTGTTCGGAAATCGTTTTCCGGACACTTTGCAGTTTTATGGGAAAAGCTTCGCATTTCCTATAAAACTGCGATAATATCAATATTTCGAGGGAAATAAATGGTATCAATAAAAGATGTAGCAAGGGAAGCGGGGGTTGCAATCTCTACGGTTTCCAAAGTGCTAAACAACTATCCAAACGTCAGCAAAGCTACGAAGGATAAAGTAAATGAAGTGGTAGAGAGGCTTGGATTTGTGCCAAATGCAGTGGCGGCAAGCCTTTCATCAAAGAGAGTCGGAAGGGTTGCTCTTCTTATCAGAATGAAGCTCAATAATTCCGCCAGTGACGAGATCAATATGCAGTACATCTCAGGTGCAGTGCACCGGGCAAAAGAGCTGCAGTTGGACCTTATCACAGTTTTTTACTCCATGATCGAGGACATGACTCTCGAAGAAGTAAAGGGGTACTTTGAATCCCAGGGAATCAGGGGAATCATCATGTACGGCCTTACAACCAAGGATAAGGTGCTTCATAAACTTATCGAAAGTGGGGATTTTAAAATAGTAGTCATTGATGCGCCTATGGTAAATGAGACTACTTCCAGTGTCAGCATAGACCACGCAAAGGCTCAGTATGATGTGGCCAAGAAGACTATCACAGAAAACAAGTGCAAGAAGGTTCTTTATATCCAGGGAGAAGAGGACGGTTATGTGACCGGCTTAAGGCTTGAAGGAATAAAGAAGCTATGTGAGGAAAAGAAACTGAAGCTCATGGTGAGAAACGGGAAGTTCTCAGAGCTTAGGGCAAGGGAACTTACGATGCGATTTGCCAAAAACAATCACTGCGTGGTATGCGCCTCGGATCTTATGGCAATAGGTGCAATGAAGGCCCTTATTGATATGGATATTTTCAGACCTGTCTGCGGTTTTGACGGAATAATCCTTATGGGATATGTAGGAAAGCAGATGAATACCGTTAAGCAGGACTTTGTAGAAATATCCGAAAAGGCTCTTGATGAAGTTGAGAGACTGATGAATGGAGAAAAGGGCCGAAAGGTTAAAATACCGCATACTCTGGTAAGGCTTAAATACGAAGATATCATTGTTTGATAGGAGATTTGAAAATTTTTTTAACTTACCACTTGCGGAAAACGTTTTCCTGTGATATAGTAACCACAGTGAAACAAGAAAACGTTTTCCGAACCAACGAGAGGAGATTAAAATATGTCTAAGCACACAAACATGCAGCGTGATGTTCTGGTACTTAACCTTGAGGAGCAGCTTGAGGAGATTGCACAGGACAAGTTTTCCAAGACTCTTAAGGAGTGCACTGATCAGGAGACTTACTACATTCTTCTTGATATGACAACACGCCTTATGGATGTTGCGGAGGTTTACAATGGGGAGAAGAAGGTTTACTACATCTCAATGGAGTTCCTTATTGGTAAGCTTCTTTCAAACAACCTCATCAATTTAAGAGTATATGACAGAGTAAAGGCTATTTTGGAAAAGAATGGCAAGACTCTTGCACAGATTGAAGAGTGCGAGCCTGAGCCATCACTTGGAAACGGCGGTCTTGGAAGACTTGCAGCCTGCTTCCTTGATTCAATAGCTACTCTTGGAATGGCCGGCGAAGGTATTGGTCTTAACTATCACTTCGGACTTTTCAAGCAGGTATTCAAGGATCTTCTTCAGAATGCTGAGAAGAATGACTGGATTGAGGAGCAGTCCTGGCTTGAGAAGACAGATACTACCTTCGAAGTTGCTTTTGGAGATCAGAAGGTTGTATCCCGTCTCTACAACATGAACGTAGTCGGATATGACACAGGAGTTAATAAGCTCCGTCTTTTCGATATAGAGTCCATCGATGAGAGCCTTGTTAAGAAGGGCATTGATTTTGATAAGACTAAGATTGATAAGAACCTCACTCTTTTCCTCTATCCGGATGATTCAGATGAGGCAGGAAACCTTCTTAGAATTTATCAGGAGTATTTCCTTGTATCAAATGCAGCTCAGCTCATTTTAAGAGAGCAGAAGGAGCGTCAGTACGACCTTCACGAGCTTAACAACCATGCAGTCATTCAGATCAACGATACACACCCGACAATGATCATTCCTGAGCTTATCAGAATCCTTGTTGAGGATAAGGCATTCACTATGGACGATGCTATCGATGTTGTAAGCAAGACCTGCGCTTACACTAACCATACAATCCTTGCAGAGGCTCTTGAGACATGGCCACTCAAGTATCTTGAGAAGGTAGTTCCTCAGCTTGTTCCTTATATCAAGGAGCTTGATAAGAGGATCAGGGAGAAGTATCCTAGAAAGCCTAAGATCCAGATCATCGACAAGGACAAGAAGGTGCACATGGCATTTATTGATATCCACTACGGATTCTCAATAAACGGTGTTGCTGCTATCCATACAGATATCCTTAAGGATTCTGAGCTTAACGACTTCTACAAGATCTATCCTGAGAAGTTTAACAATAAGACAAACGGTATCACCTTCAGAAGATGGCTTCTTTCCTGTAACCACCCGCTGGCTGATTTCCTTTCACAGACCATCGGCGACGGCTTTAAGAAGGATGCCAACAAACTTGAGAAGCTCCTCGAGTACATTGATGACCCTGCAGTTCTTGATGGACTTGAGGCTATCAAGATGGGCAAGAAAAAAGAGCTTGCTGCTTACCTTAAGGAGCACGAGAACGTTGAGGTTGATCCTGATTCTATCTTTGATATCCAGGTAAAGAGACTTCACGAGTACAAGAGACAGCAGATGAATGCTCTTTACATTATCCACAAGTATCTGGAGATCAAGGGTGGCAAGAAGCCTATAAGACCTCTTACCTTTATCTTCGGTGCAAAGGCAGCTCCTGCTTATGTTATCGCTAAGGATATAATCCACCTCATTCTTGTTCTTCAGGAGATCATCAACAATGATCCTGATGTAAATAAGTACATGAAGGTCATCATGGTTGAGAACTACAACGTAAGCTACGCAGAGAAGCTTATCCCTGCCTGTGACGTTTCAGAGCAGATCTCTCTTGCATCAAAAGAGGCATCAGGAACAAGTAACATGAAGTTCATGTTAAACGGTGCTGTTACTCTTGGAACAGATGATGGTGCAAACGTTGAGATCCACGAGCTTGTAGGCGATGACAACATCTATATCTTTGGTGTAAGCGCTGATGAAGTAATTGAGCACTACAAGAAGGCAGACTATGTATCCAAGGATTACTACAAGAAGAGCCCTGTAATAAAAGAGGCTGTAGACTTTATCGTAAGCAAGCAGTGCCTTAAGGTTGGTCACAAGGAGAATCTTGAAAGACTTCACAAGGAGCTCCTTAACAAAGACTGGTTCATGACTCTTATCGACCTTGAGAGCTACATTGCCAAGAAGGATGAGATATTTGCTGATTATGAGAACCGCGATAAGTGGAAGAGAATGATGCTCACCAATATCGCGAAGGCAGGTTACTTCTCATCTGACCGTACAATTGCCGAGTACAATCGTGACATCTGGCACCTCAACTAATTTATATATCTAAAAACTTGGTAAAAAGCCTAAAAAAAGCGGGAAAACAGATGTTTCCCCGCTTTTTTCTGTTAAAATAATGTTATCAGATTTCATACCGTGGCTGAAATTATTTTCCGAAAAGAACCTGCCCTTTTTAAAATGATATCAGCTATCAGGCAACGGTGATGAAAAAGGCCGGCAGGTGTAAGTACACGAAAAGCGTTTTTGGTGAAAGTATGGGAGCATATAAGGATATTGGGCTAAGACTCGAAGTCTTTGGCACCAGAGGATCAAATCCAATTTTCGGAGATGTCTATTCCAAGTATGGAGGCTCCACGTCCTGTTACCTTGTCGAAGCAAATGACGGAACAAAGCAGGAAGCAATCATACTGGATGCAGGCAGTGGCATCTCAAATGTAAAAGATTTAGCAGATTACAAGCAGATTACAATTCTTTTGTCACATCCCCATTTAGACCATATTCTTGGTCTACCCGTTTTCCCTTATCTTGGTGATAAAAACAGGAATATCAGGATTTATCTTGCAAAAAAGTGCGGCCTTTCTGCCAAAGAGCAGATTGACACAGTTTTTTCGCAACCCTACTGGCCTTTGAAGATATCTGATTATCCCGCTTTGGTGGAGATAATGGATATGCCGGAAAGCTTTGATATCGGCGGGGTGCATGTGGATACCATGGATTCTAATCATCCGGGAGGATCCACTATAATACGCCTTGCTCTGGGAGAGTCCAAACTCATCTACGCTACAGATTATGAGCATGGAGAGCCGGAGACAGAAAGAAAGCTCATAGAGTTTTCAAGGGATGCGAACCTTCTTTTATACGATGCCCAGTACATGGAGGATGAATACGAAAAATGCAGGGGGTATGGTCATTCAACTCCTGAAGAGGGCATTAAGATAAAGGAAAAGAGTGGTGCCAAGGAGATTGTTTTTATCCATCACAGCCCTGAGCACAACGACCTGTTTCTTTACGAGAGTGAAAGAAGATACACTGAAAGAGCCGCTCATTTTGCCAGAGAGGGAGAGGTTTTCTACCTATGACAAAAGAGTATTCAGCCGACAGATTGATACAGATAGCGATAGCTCTTTCAGCTGAAAAAAATATTGATAACCTTCTGGACATGATTCTTCAGGAAGCCATAAAGATCAGCTTCTGCGATTCGGGAACAGTGTATATAAGGGAAAAAGATCAGCTTTTTTTCCATAATACCTACACCGGAGCAGGGGGCTTTGTAGACAGGTCCACCGGGAAGTTAAAGCAGATTCCTCCGGTTCCGCTAAACAGGAGTTATGTCAGTGCCTGTGCGGTTTTGGACAAGAAAAAGATAAACATTGCAGATGTCTACGAGTCTGATGAGTATGATTTTTCAGGAGCAAAGAAATACGATGCCATGAATGGCTACAGAACCAAGTCCATGCTGGTAATACCACTGGAGGATGACAAGGGCGAGATAGTGGGAGCTCTGCAGCTTATAAATGCCCAGGATGAGGATAAAAATATCATTCCATTCCCGGCAGAGGACGAGGACATTATCTCGGCGCTGGCTTCCCTTGCTGCAGTCAGTATCACCAACAGAAGGCTCTCACAGCAGGTTCTTGATACCCTGCATTCCTTTGTGGAAGTGATGGTTGAGGCAATTGATACCAGAAGCTCCTACAATGCCAACCACACAAAAAGTATGGTGGGATATGCCAGAAGGTTTTTGAAGTATATAGAGGAGCACCATGACGACAGGAAGCTAACGGATGAAGAGACGGACTCTTTCCTTATGAGTGTATGGCTTCACGACATCGGCAAACTTGTTATACCGCTGGAGGTCATGGATAAGGCCACAAGACTTGGCTCCAAAAAAGAGGAGATTAAAAATAGGGTCACAGTGGCCTGTCTCAAAGAAGAGATAAAAGGATTAAAGGACCCTTCAAAAAAGGAAGAAGCAGAAAAGAGGATCGCAGAGATCACAAAGGCTTTTGAACTGATAAGTGAGTGTGATACCAAAGGTTTTTTGCCGGATGAACTTATAAATTCCCTGAAAGAAGCGGCAAAAATCCCGGTAATCGATTCTGAAGATAATGAGATACCTCTTTTGACAGAGGAAGAATTAACAGCCATTACGGTGAGAAAGGGAACCCTTACCGATAAGGAAAGAACTACGATGCAGTCCCACGTGGTTTATACAGGCAGAATGCTTGAAAAGATGAACTTTGAAGGCGTTTACGCATCCGTCCCGGGATGGGCAGCAGCGCACCATGAACTGATCGACGGTTCAGGTTATCCAAATCATCTGAAAGCAGAGGAAATACCTTATCAGGTAAGATTTCTTACTATCATCGATGTGTATGATGCTCTGACAGCGGAAGACAGGCCCTATAAACCTCCGATGCCACCGGAGAAGGCCTTTGGCGTACTTGAAAGTATGGCAGATGAAGGCAAGATAGACAGGACCATTTTATCGCTGTTTAAGGAAAGCGGAGCATGGGAGAAAAAATGATCTGAAAAAAGTTTTGGCGAAAGCAGCGTAAACAAGCACGGGATTTTCCCTGATCCTGAAAGGAGTGGCTATGGAGAAAGGAAATAATCTAAAGAAGATACTTATTATTGCAGGGGCCGCGGTGGTGGCCATTGCAGCTTTTGTGGCGGTCTTTATCGGCAGCCAGAAGCTGACAGCAACGACCATGAGACTTCTTAAGAAGGAAGGCGAGGTAAAGCTCTTTGACAAAGACAAGGAGAAGACCATAATCGACAACCTGCGTCTTGCCAGCGGAAATGCCTTGACTACCGCGGCAGAATCCATCGCATCTATAGCGCTGGATGACACGAAGATCGTTACGCTCAATAACAACAGCCGCGCTGATTTTGAGCAGAAGGGCAAAAAGCTTCAGATCAATCTGACTGAGGGCAGTCTTTTCTTCCAGGTAAAAGAAAAGCTTGAAGCCGATGCCTCTTTTGACATCAAAACAGCAAATCTGGTGGTGGGCATCAGAGGAACCAGCGGACTTGTGGAAGCTAATCCCGACGGAACCCATTCCGTAACTATTACAGACGGTGAGGTTGAGGTTTCCATCGTAAACAAAGAGACTGGACAGACCAAGACCATAAGGGTTAAAGCCGGAGAAAAAGCAAAGATCGTATTGCATGACAATTCAGTAGAAGATTCTATTGAAGTAATTATGGATGAGCTCCATGTGGCAGACCTTGGCACGGTTATTACAGACAGACTTGTTGAAGACGAAGATCTTATGATAAAAGTCTGCGATGCTACCGGTTGGAACGAGGAAGAAATCCGAATGGTAAATGAGAATCCGGATGCTTTGGTTGCAACAGGCGATGGATCTGATAATAATCCGGACGGAACAGACCCTGATGGAACTGATCCGGGAGGAACACCGGGTTCAGCTTTAGAAACGGCTGAGGAAGGTAGTCTTGATGCAGGTGAAAATGCTTCCGAAGAAGAGCAGGCGCTTCTGACAGAGGAGCAAAAGTCTGAAGAAGGCGAGGAAAAGAAGGAAGAGGAAGTAGCAGAGAATTCTGCAGAAGCAACTGAAAATAGCGGTGCTGCAGCTGAAGGAAAGACTGAGGATAAGGATTCTTCAGGTAAGAAGGAAGAATCTAAGGATGCTGCAGGAAAGACCGCAGATGCTGATAAGAAGACGGAGACCGGTGAAGCAGAGGGCAAGCAGGCTGCAATTACAGAGCCGGCAAAGACTGCAGCGGAAGCTCCTAAGCAGAATACGTCAAAGCAGAAGGATACAGAGGCTGCGAAACAGAAGGAAGCCGAGGCAGCAAAGCAACAGGCGGCAGCTGAAGCGGCAAGACAACAGGAACTTGCAAAACAACAGGCAGCTGCAGAAGAAGCTGCAAAGCAGGCAGAGGCACAAAAGCAGGCCGAGTGGGAGGCATTCCAGGCTGCACTCAAGGCTGCTGAAGAGGAAGCAAAGGAAAGAGAACGCCAGGAACAGGCTGCCGCAGCGGCTGCAGCAGAGGCAGCAGCTGTAGCACAGCAGAGTAGTGTGAGCGAGAGCCAGGGCAGCTCTGATAGTGAGAAGCCTGATTATGATGAGCCACAGAGACCGGATGAACCATGGAATGATCCAAACTATAATCCTGATGGCAGCGAACCGTGGAACGACCCGAACTACAATCCGGATGACAATGGTGGCGAAGGCGGAAATCCTTAATATTCCTGCGCTGCAGGCTGATACTTTTTTGATATACAGGACATGACTATGACCTCAAAGAAGATAATAAGAAGTTATCTGAACAGACCAAAATACCGCAAACTGGCAATAGTATTTTTTATCCTTTCTGTTATCTATACTGTAGCAGTTTATTTTAAGGTGCTGAACAGAGTAGATAAATGGATGCAGGATGCTCTTTATCAGAGGCCTCATGCTATTTCCGGAGATGTGGTCATAATTGGTATTGATGATGAATCGATAGAGCAGCTGGGCCCTTACAATACCTGGGACAGGCATGTAATGGCCTCTGCTCTGGAGGCTCTTTCTTCTGACCCTGAGAATATGCCAAGCGTTGTTGCTATCGATACCCTATATTCAGGGGAAACTGACCCGGCAGCAGACAAGCATCTCGCCGAGGCTGCCGCAAAGCTCCCGGATGTTGTGGTGGGAAGCGCTGGTGTTTTTGGCTCGGGCTTTATTGAGGATGAATTCGGCGAATTTCAGCACAAGAGTCATATCCTGTACAGCTATGAAGTGCCTTACAAAGAGCTAAAAGAGGTTACTCATCAGGGTCATATAAATGCCATGCTTGATATGGACGGCATCATGAGACATGCATTTTTGTACTTTGATGTGCCGGATGAAGATGGAAGCGTGACCAGAGTGTATTCCATGGCCCATGAGGCAGCCAGGATTTTTGCGGAAAAAGAAGGCATTTCTTTTACTGAGCCCGAGACTGATGCAAGAGGACATTTTTATCTGTCTTTTTCATCTGCACCGGGAACCTACAACGATGGAATGTCCCTGGCAAAGCTCATAAACGGACAGATCCCTTCAGATTATTATGCGGGGAAAATAGTGTTCATAGGCCCATATTCAGTGGGACTTCAGGATGAATATTTTACACCTGTGGACAGGGCATCAAAGATGTATGGAGTAGAATTCCAGGCAAATGTCGTGGAAGCCCTGCTTCGCGGTGAGTATAAAAAAGAGCTTCCGGATTATATACAGGCTATTTTAGTATTTATAGCGGTTCTTTTTGGAATAACCATTTTCCTTATGACCAATGTAAAGATTGCCACCATCTATATGCTGATAGATATGGCAGTTTGGGCTCTGGTCACATATCTTTTGTACATAAAGGGATTTATCGTTCATCCTTTGTGGATGCCGGTGGGACTTATCGGAATGTATCTCTGCTCAATAGTTATCCATTATCTGAGGGCAGCCCTTGAAAAGAGAAAGGTCACCAAGACCTTTGAAAGATATGTTGCACCGGAAATTGTAAATGAAATTATGAAGGAGGGAATGGAAAATCTTTCCCTCGGCGGCAAAACCTGCGATATAGCAGTTCTATTTGTGGATGTTAGAGGATTTACTACTATGTCGGAGAGGCTGACTCCCGAAAAAGTAGTTTTTATTCTGAACAGATATCTTACCATGGCCAGTGACTGTGTTGAGAAAAATCATGGCACTTTGGACAAATTTGTGGGGGATGCCATGATGGCATTCTGGGGCGCGCCACTCCCTCAGGATGATGCGATTTACAACGCAGTGAAAACGGCTAACGATATTATAGTAGGCGCAAAACGCGTATCGGATGAATTAAAAGAAGAAATCGGAGAAGAACTTAGAGTCGGTGTTGGTGTTAACTATGGGCCCGCTGTAGTAGGCAACATGGGGGCTGAGAGACATATGGATTACACCGCAATTGGTGATACGGTTAACACTGCGGCAAGACTGGAAGCAAATGCTCCGGGCGGAACTGTCTATATCAGCAGGGTGGTTGCCGATGCACTTGAGGGACGCATTCGCGTCACCTCCCTTGGCGATAGCATCAAACTAAAGGGAAAAGCCGATGGTTTCGAAGTACTGAAGCTGGAGGAAATACTATAAGTGGCTGTAAGAGGTGGAACGAGATGGTGGAACGAGGGGACGGTTCCTGCGTTCCATGAAACGAGGGGACGGTTCTTGCGTTCCGCAAAGCACTAGCAAGGTAAAACATATGAATTTGTTCGCTATTCCTTCGCAGTGAAGCTCTAAATCGCATAAAAATGGGAAGCACTCATTTCACGTAGTTCAAAGAAATCGTGCTTCCCCTTTTTTTGCAATTAAGACCTTCATCTGCTTCTCATAATGTCTCACAAATACATATGGTTTTTTACCATGCTTATCTTTTGTGGAACGGAAGAACCGTCCCCTCGTTTCATGGAACGGAAGAACCGTCCCCTCGTTCCACCAGGTTCTCTCGCTTCACGAAATTGTAAACTGAGCAATGATTGAACGAACGGTCTGCTCCAGGTGAGGCTTTAAGTCTTCAAGAGAAACCGGATCATCATACATGATGGAGCTGTAGCCGGTGGAACCGACAAGCTCAATTATAAGGAACAACATCATCTCAGGATCCGAAAACTTCATTTCTGATTCGTCTATCATCCTTCGATAGACTTCTCCAAAGTCCACATCATCGCTAGTCATAGGGGTGGTGAGGGCTTTTTTGAATACTGCCCAGGAAAGATCTTTGTATATGAAGGCAAGAAGACCTTTGTTGGCGGCAAGTTCATCAAGAACATGATCCATCATATAGATAAGACGTTCTTCAAAGCCGGAAACACCCTGATCTTCCATGCTTTCGTAGGCCTGCATGAAAAGCTGACTGGACTTGTGGGCAATCAGTCTATTCCTTATATCATATTTGTCCTTGAAATATAAATAGAAAGTTCCCTTGGCCACTCCGGCCTTCTCGACAATATCGGAAATGGTTGTTTTAGCCAGTCCCTGAGAAGTGAATAATTCAAAGGAAGTATTCAATAAATTTTCAAGTTTTTTCTTTTTGTTATCTTCTAGTTTTCCCATCTCTATTCCTCTTTAGGCCCTATTTTATCATAGTTTCGGCAAGGCTTGTTCATTTTCTTTTCCCAAATTATGTAAATATCTTTTCTACTTACTGCAAATGTGTTTAGAGAAAATTTATGAAATAAATTATTGACCATTAGTCATTCCTGTGATATACCATACTATAGAAACTGACCATTAGTCAATCGTTTTCTTTCGAAAAATGATAGTCTGATTGGTTTTTGTTTCAAACACATTCGAGGAGGCAGATTATGAATAAGCTTTCACATCTAATAGTAAAGCTGAGATACGTGATCCTTATTGTAGCCCTGGCGCTTCTTGTACCGGCTGGGATCGGGTATCTGAAAACAAGAGTTAATTACGATATCCTGACTTATCTTCCAAAGGATATTGAGACCATGAAGGGACAGGATGTTTTGCTGGACCAGTTCGGCACAGGCGCTTTTGTCCTGTATGTGGCTGAGGGGATGGAAGAGCAAGATGTTGCAAAGTTAAAAGAAAATATTGAGAAGGTTGACCATGTGGCTGACGTTCTCTGGTATGACTCGGTAATGGATCTGAGCGTTCCAATGGAGATGCTCCCTGATAAGGTCTACGAGGCCTTCAATTCCGATGATGCCACAATGATGTTTGTAATCTTTGATGATGGCACCAGTGCAGACGGAACAATGAATGCCATTGAGGAGATCAGGAAGATTTCTAATAAACAGTGCTTCATGAGCGGCATGAGCGCCATAGTTACTGATACCAAGAACATGGCGGAAAAAGAAACACCTATATATGTAGGAATCGCAGTTCTTTTAGCAGTAATAGTTCTTTCACTTACAATGGATTCCTACCTTATACCATTGTTCTTCCTTCTTAGTATAGGAATGGCAATCGCTTACAATATGGGAACCAACGTGTTCAAGGGTGAGATTTCATTCATTACCCAGTCGCTTTCAGCAGTACTTCAGCTGGGCGTAACCCTTGATTACTCGATTTTCCTCTGGCACAGCTATCAGGAAGAACTTGAGAAAAATGACAACAAGCTGGATGCTATGGCAAATGCCATTTCAGCAACATTCACTTCTGTAATAGGAAGCTCAATCACAACAGTAGCAGGTTTCGTTGCTCTTTGCTTTATGAGCTTTACACTGGGACTTGACCTTGGTGCTGTAATGGCGAAGGGTGTTGTATTCGGAGTTATCGGCTGTGTAACAATTCTTCCGAGTATGGTCCTTATATTTGACAAGGCAATTGAGAAGACCAAGCACAAGCCACTGATGCCTGAATTTGACAAGCTTCCAAAGTTTATATCAAGGCATTATCCGGTATTCTTTGCAATCTTTCTTTTGCTCCTTATACCGGCTATATATGGTAACAACCACACAAGCGTTTACTATGACCTGACACAGACACTTCCTGACAGTCTTGAAAGTGTTCAGGGAGCCAACGAGGTTGATGAGAAGTTCGATATGAACTCAGCATACATGCTTCTGGTGGACAAGAATCTGGACAGCGCATCAATGAATCAGATGTTAAAAGAGCTGAAGGAGACCGATGGTATTTTATCAGTCCTCAGCACAGATTCAATCTTTGGACCTTCACTTCCAAGAGAGTTCATTCCGGAAGATCTTTTATCGGATCTTGAGAGTGACGAGTGGAAGATGGTTCTTTTGACAACAGATTATAAGATCGCTTCCGATGAGATAAATGCTCAGATCACAAATGTGGACAAGATTGTAAAGAGCTATGATCCAAAGGCAATGGTTGTAGGCGAGGCTCCTTGTACAAAGGACCTTATCAATATCACAAACCACGATTTCCAGGTTGTTAACTCTGTTTCAATCGGACTGGTATTTTTGATCATTGCATTTGTACTTAAATCAATATCACTGCCATTTATTCTGGTAGCAGTTATTGAGTTTGCAATCTTTGTAAACATGGGACTTCCGTTCTATACACATACAACGATACCTTTCATTTCGTCAGTTGTAATCGGAACAATCCAACTGGGTGCTACAGTTGACTATGCAATTCTCATGACAACCAGATATCTGAATGAGAGAAAGGCAGGACACAGCAAGAAAGAAGCTACTCTGATAGCTCTTTCGACCAGCATGAAGTCAGTAATCGTAAGTGCGCTGAGCTTCTTTGCAGCAACCTTCGGTGTTGGACTTATTTCCAGCATTGACATGATCGGATCACTTTGCGGACTTATGGCAAGGGGCGCCATCATCAGTATGTTCACGGTTCTTTTGGTATTGCCTGCTATGTACATGATATTTGATGGTGTGATCATGAAGACAACAATGGGAATGAAGGCTAGTGATAATTCACCAAAGCCCCATGGCGGCAAGCTGATACATCTGCATCACGCAGCGTAATAAAAAGTTGAAACAGAAATGCGCACTCCGCTGCGCATTTCGTGAGAATATGATACTAGAGTGAGCGCATTCCTCGCCAACGGCGATTGGAATGAATGCGCGAATTCTTGGACTACTGGAACGAGCAATGGCGAGTGAACAGTAGGGAAAGAAGGAGAAAAATGGTAAAGAAGAATCTTTTGAAATCATTATCAGTAGTTATGGCCTGCATGATGGCTGTTATGACAGTTGCATGTGGCTCAAATACAGTTGAAAATAAGGAAGCGGTTTCTACTGAAAGCGCTGAAGAGACAAAGGTAGAAAACAGCCTGGAGCATGCACTGCTTACCAGCGCAGCAAGAGCAGGTTCATCTGAGGAAGCCGGAAAGGTTGAGACAGTATATGTTACAGCAAATGCCAGCGGAGCAGTAAACGACGTTATCGTAAGTGAGTGGCTCAAGAACGCCAATGCATCAGCAGAGCTTTCTGATACCACAGAGCTCAAGGACATCGTAAATGTTAAGGGAAAAGAGAACTTTACAGAAAATGGGGACGGAACAGTAACCTGGGACGCTGAAGGCTCGGATATCTTTTACCAGGGAACCACAGACAAAGAGCTTCCTGTTGATATGAAGATTACATACACACTTGACGGAAAAGAGATTGCTCCTGAGGATCTGGCTGGAAAGAGTGGAAAGGTAACCATCCGCTTTGAGTATGAGAACAAGGAAAAGCAGACCGTAGAGGTTGACGGCAAAGAAATCGAGGTTTACACACCATTCGCTATGGTTTCAGGAATGATGCTCGATGCCGATAAGTTCACAAATGTTGAGATCTCAAATGGTAAGGTGGTTTCAGAAGGTAACAACTACATCGTTATGGGCGTAGCACTTCCCGGACTTAAGGAGAGCCTTAATATTTCAGATGAGAAGTGGGAAGAGCTGGAAGCTGATGAGGACATTGATTCAAAGCTTTCAAATTATTTCGAGATTACAGCAGATACCTCTGACTTCGAGATTGGAATGACAATCACAATGGCAAGTTCAGATATTCTTTCAGATTTTGGACTTTCAGATCTTTCTGATTCCGATAAGATTCATGAACTGAAGGATGACATGGGGGAGCTTAATGACGGATCTACAAAGCTTGTAGATGGAACAAAAGAGCTTAAGGACGGCACCACAAAGCTTCGTGATGGTTCAAAGGAGCTTTACGATGGAACAGGAAAGCTTTATGACGGCGCAAAAGAGCTCAAGGATGGAACCGCATCGCTCTATAGCGGAGCAGGAGAGCTGAACGATGGCGCTGGTCAGCTTAGCAGCGGCAGCAATGATCTTGCTAAGGGCGCAGGAGACCTTCATGATGGCGCCGGCAAACTCCATGACGGTACAAAGACCTTAAGCGATGGAACAAGTAAGCTCTATGATGGTACAAAGACTTTGGAAGATGGAACAAGCAAGCTTTATGACGGTTCAAAGACTCTTTATAATGGCGTTGTTTCATATACAGACGGTGCTTCTCAGGTAAATCAGGGAGCGAGCGATCTTTCAAAGGGAACCAAGAAACTTAAGGAAGGATCCGAAAGACTTAGCGGAGGTCTTACTTCTGCAAAAGAAGGATCACAGGCGCTTGCAGAAGGTGCTGCTACATTAAACGATGGTGTTCAGGGACTTAGCTCTATGACAAGTGCAGTCGGAACACTTCTTTCAAATAGAGCTGCACTTGAGAGTGTAAAGGGATATCTTACAACTCCTGGAACAACCTGCGATGATAGCCTTGTACCGGTTCTTGAAAAGATGTCAGGCGGAAAGATCACAAACTCAGCTTATGCAGATGCTGTAAAGAATGCAGGTCTTGCAGCTCTTGCATCAGAGTCTACAACTAATGTTCCATCAGATAGTTCAGATGGAGAAAATGAGGTTGATGCTGAAGGCGGAGAACTTACAAATCCTGAGGTTGAAGCTACTGAGGCAGCAAATGACAGCGGCGCAAATGACAACAGCGCAAATGACAGCGGCGCAAATGACAACAGCGCAAATGACAGCGGCGCAGATGAAAGCAGAGCTGATGAGCACGTAGAAGATAGTTCTAATAATGAAGGCTCCGACGGGCAGGATGCTACAGATGAACAGAGTGGCAATGAAGAGGCCGGCCAGAACGCAAATGGCCAGGATGATTATGAGGCAGCAACTTTTACCACTGAAGAAAAAGTTGTAACAGCTTCTGAAAATGTACCTGCAACATATACACAGCAGAGCAGCGGCGAAGGCAGATTCTACACAGAAGAAGAGTTTAATTTGGCAGTTAAGGCTGGCGTTGAGAAAGCACTTCCGGATGCTATAAACTCAGCTCTTTCTTCACCAGAGGTAATTCAGGGTCTCTTGGCTTCACCTGAAGTAATGAGTATGCTTTTGTCATCACCTGAAGTTATAAGTCAGCTTCTTTCTTCAGAAACAGTTCAGGCAAGTATCCTTAACAGCCCCGAGATTCTAGAAAAGATGCTTGCTAATGAGAATGTGCAGAACATGGTTCTTTCATCTCCTGAGATCCTTGGCAAGGTTATGGCAAATGAAGAGGTTCAGAAGAAGATTCTTTCATCTGAGCAGGTGCAGGCTGCACTTAAGAGCAAGATTACGGAGACAGTTACTCTTGTAAGCACATATACAGGAACTCTTGGATCAGTAACAGGAGCAATCGGAGCAATTGATGAGGTTCTTGCAGGACTTGGAGTAGCTGTATCTCCTGAAGAAGCAGCTATGGGCATTACTGTAGAGAAGAAGGCAGAAGCTCTTTCTAATAATTTCAATGCACTTGTGAATGGAGTTGGAAGTCTTAAGCTTGGTGCTGAAAAGCTGGATGCAGGAATTGCACAGCTTGTAGGCGGTGCAACAGAGCTTGATTACGGCATTGGTCAGGTAGATTCCGGCGTAGATAAACTTGCTCAGGGTACAGGAGCCCTTGTGGCAAACAATGATAAGCTTAAGAGCGGTGCTAAGGACTTAAGCGATGGAGCTGGAAAGCTCAACAGCGGCGCTAAGGAATTAAGAGATGGTGCAGGTCAGTTAAACAGCGGAGCATCTGAGCTTAAGGATGGTGCCGGACAGCTTTATGACGGTGCCGGACAGCTCTCAGATGGCGCAGCAAAGCTTAGCAGCGGAGCTTCAACACTTCACGAAGGAACAGGTAAGCTCTATGACGGAGCAGGAAAACTTGATGAAGGTGCAGGTAAGCTTTCAGATGGCGCTAAAGATTTAAGTGAAGGTGCCGGCAAGTTAAACGACGGTATCATCGAGCTTGATGATGGTGTTGTAGAACTTCTCGACGGAGTTAAGAAACTTGATGAAGAAGGTATAAAGAAGCTTTATAAAGCATTCGACGGCGACCTTACAGAGTTCGCAGATAAACTTACAGCAATCCAGGAAGCTGGAAACAATTACACTTCCTTTGCAGGTGCTAATGAAGATGAGAACTGTAGCGTTAAGTTCATCATCAAGACAGCAGGTGTAAAGGCTAAGGATATCTAAATTTACTAACACCGGGGGTGGAACGAGGGGACGGTTCTTGCGTTCCATGAAACGAGGGGACGGTTCTCTCGTTCCATATAAAACAAAGGGGACGATTCTTATGGCTTATTATTGAGCCCAAAAGGATCGTCCCCTTGTTTCGTCTATTCATCTTCCAACGACAGATCTATATATTTTTTCCTATCACCGATATAGCCATAGTTTCTTTCGGCGGCTTCCTCTGCTGAGAGAGGATATAAATATGGGTCGTAGGATGTGCGTCTGCCTCCGGAAAGGGCCACGTTTGCCAAGGGAATAGTTGAGATTGAAAAGTAGTCGCCGGCGGGGTTGTTTTCTAAAATATTATCAACTTCGTAAACCTTAGCAGGACTATGATAGGAGCCGTCCATACATAGTTTTGCACCATTGACATATCCCGGAAGCGCACTTGCAGTCGGCATATAGTTTTCGGGATCTGCAATGGATCTGGATTCCAAGTCAAGAAGAAGTTTCTGCATGAAGATAAGGCCGGGATCATCCACGCTTCCAAAGCATCTTTCCTCAAAATCAGTAGTGTCTTTATACCCCTTTGTCGGGTCGTAGCTATAGGAGATATCTGAAATTACGTAGTCTAAAGAATGTCCGTCACGGATATTTTTTATAAGTTCATTGAGACCATAAAAAACTGCGTCATTATTAAGAATTCCATTTTGGTCAAAGATTTCATAACCAAGCTTGTGCCCGGCCATGGCACAAAGAAACATAGTTGCAATCCAGCCGGTGGTGTAGGTGTTTTCACTATCCGAAATTTTGGCGATGTTTATTATCTCACCATCAGAATACTCCAAGTTGATGTAGCTGTTTACAATTTCAGGAGTTGAAAGAATAAAAAGATAATCGTCATCAGTGGCTTCGGAATCAAAAAGATCCTTTATCTCGTTGCAGCGTGTCCCGTAGGGATTTTCTACAGTCATGGCAATTCCTTCCTGAAACCACGTTGGACCCTCGTCCAGAAGATTTGGGCGTTCTTCCTCATTTAAGATAACCTTGCCATTTGCATCCCTTTCAAGGACCCTTAATCCATCTCTTCCGGTTCCAAGTGAGAGGTTAAAGAGATAATCCGTTACAAAAGCATGCATCATCTCGTGAATCATGGCTGATTCAAGAAAGCTGCGAGTGTAGGGATCATCTTTTGAATCCGGTGGAAAACTGTTTAGATTGATCAGCACATTGTGACCAATATAGTAAAAGGGCGAATCCCATTCAGCCAGACCATGTCCGTCTTTTCCCATATAACAGGACTGTTCCATGGCACCGAATGCATTCACGTCATTAAAAGTAAGATAAATGGAAATATATCTGCTAACTTCGCCGGATTCAGCTGCATCAGCAAAAACCGGCAGCTGCAACAGCTTTTCCACTGCCTGAGGCTCTACACTGTTTACCACAAAGTCGGCAAGCCAAAGCAGGTAATCCATACAGTTGTGTTCTTCGGCATATTGAATGGCTGACAAATCACAATAATTTTTGATTGAGACCTCGATGGGAGCGCTGCTTAGTTTTTCGGATTTTGTGAATACATTCTGAGTCTCATAGGTAACAGGCCTGCTTTTCATCATATCAACAAGGGCCATTTCATCGCTTTCATAGTACTCGTCATCGCTTTCGGATGTATATTCAGAATATTGCCATTCAGTTGTGACATCATTGTCATATACATATGAGTAGGTGTCCTCTGAACCATCATTTGTGTCATTTATAACTTCTTCGGTGGAGCCTTCTCCTTCTGTCTTTGCAGAACCACAACCGGTAAAAGAGAAGGCGGCTGTCGAAAGAATGGGAAAGAGCATTGCAAGTGAAAGTATTTTTTTTCCATATTCTGAGATATGCATATCTATTCCTTTCCATGAAAAAAGAAATTATTAGTTTTCATACAATTACTATAGCTAAAACAGAAATATCAAACTAGAAGATGGAACAAAGTGTGCTCTTATAAGCAAAAGAATTTATGCGCAATTTAGATAAAATACTTCATTATAAAATAATCATAAAACAAGAAGAAACATAGTATTAATCATGGTTTTTGTCGGGGCACATTACGTTCCCACGTGTAGCTTTTTGCTGATAAATATGCAAATAATAATATTACTTAAAACCGTATATAGATTGTGAAAATATAATGAGAAAGGATGAAGAATTATGGCTGAAAAGATAAGAAAAAAAGGGGATAAACTGCCGGAACTTGAAGGACAGAGCGAACTTGTGCATCTTTCCGATGATGATCTTGATAAGGTTGCAGGCGGAGGAAATGGATTGACCGTAGATTATTATGAAGATGGTTACTGTCCGTTTTGTGAGGGTGATCATGAGGTAATCCGTTGCCAGGAGCAGGTTATGTATAATAACAACTGGTTTAACATGTCCTTCTGTCCTGTTAAGCACAAGTATTTCTTCAAAGCTTCGAATGGATACTTTGACTGGAATGGCAACATGATCTGGGGCTGGATGTAAAAGTGAAACGAGGTTGAAATGAAACGAGGGGACGGTTCCTCCGTTCCAGGTGGAACGCAAGAACCGTCCCCTCGTTCCACCTGGAACGCAAGAACCGTCCCCCCGTTTCATGGAACGCAAGAACCGTCCCCCCGTTCCACCACGTAGGCAAACCCTGCGGCTATGCCTGCATCGCGGATTTCTTCAGCTCTGGCGATTATCTTATTTTTCCATTCATCATCATCAGCTTCCAAAAGAAAAGTGTTAAAACCGTACTCCCGCCCCCAGGAGCAGATTACTTCCTCATCGTCTACATGGAGGGAAATTCTGTATCTGCTGGGAATCTTTTGCGGGAGTCTTGTTTTGTTGTTTTTTTGGACTTCTTCAAGATGTCTGCTACCGTTGACGATTCCATCAAGCTTTACGCCATACCATTTAAAGAGCCTTCGGATGTAATCTTCCGAGCGGAAGGAGGAGGTGTAGATCCAGACCTCATACCCAAGCTTTTGAAGCGAGTTTATAAGATCCGGAGTACCGAGTCGAAGCCTCTCTTTATAGATTTTGTTAAGGGGAAATGGAAGTTCTTTTTCGGTTTTATGTGTCTGCTCGCTCACAAATAAGACCTCGTCGAGGTCAAAGGAAACCCGCATCTTAAGTTCTTCGGAATCCTTATTTTTTTTCATGAACTCACCTTATTTGCCTTTATTTTGCAGGATATTATCCACGGGAAATCTCAGATGCTCCACCTGCTCTATGATTTTCTTCTGGGAAAGCGGTTTTACCATATATCCGCTGCAGAAGAGGCCAAGAGCCATCAGAGTATACTGTGAAGTGCCTGAAATGAAGATGATATTTATTTTTTTGTTTATCGAGATAAGCTCTTTTGCCAAAAAAAGGCAGTCGGAGGAATTGTTATCGAGGTCAAGAAAAGCTACCGAAACCATATTTGAGCGTGCATAGGAGAGAACGTCCTCCGCCTTATCAAAAATGTTTGGATTGGTAGCGGAAAGAGCCTTTTTAATGAGTTTCGTGTCCGGACTGATGATACTACTTTCATTGTTAAAAATGATCACATTGGGAAGGGGAGCAGATAATCTGTCATGCTCAAAAAAATAGTTTGCATCCACATTTAAAGCATCAGCAATCATTGGGATTGCAACGATATCGGGCTTGCGCCTTCCCGCCTCCCAGTTTCCTATGCATCGCCTGCTCACAAACAAACGGTCAGCCAGTTCTTTCTGGGTAAGACCTTTCTGCATGCGAATATCTTTAAGCCTTTTTCCAAATATCTGATCAGTCATTCTTTTCCCTTGTTCTGAGAATAATATTGATACTCTTTAATTATATGATTAATATCTAAAAAACGTATAAAATTTCATGATTATATAGTTAAAAACTGTTTCTTTTGCAGTATAGTTAAATATGAAGGATTATACGCTTTTTTAACTATGGATTACTTGACTCTGAGGTGAAAAATATGGCAACAGATGGCATAAATCTTTGGTGGCTTGGGCAGATGGGACTGATGATAGAAGCAGGAAGTACTAAGATCTGCATCGATTATTATGCTACTCCCGGAGAAGGCCGTCTTGTAAATCCTCCGATTCCTGCTGATGAGCTTAAGGGAATCGATGCTTTTTTGGGAACTCACGACCATTTGGATCATATAGATCACGATGCCTGGAAAATATGGGAAAAAAATAATCCGAAGGCGAAATTTCTTTTTCCAAGACTGCATAAAGAATCGGTCCTTAAGGATGGTGTAACCGGTGAAAACGCGGTGGGGCTAAATGATGGAGAGACCTACCGGGTGGGGAATTTTACTATTCATGCAATTGCTGCGGCCCATGAATTTTTAGACAAGGATCCGAAAACAGGACTTTACCCGTATCTTCAGTATATTATAGAAGGAAACGGCATAAGACTTCATCACGCCGGAGACACTGTAAGATACGAAGGGATGCTGCCAAAATTACAGTCTTTTGGAAAGATTGATGTGATGCTTCTTCCTATAAATGGCAGGGACGGTAAGAGGTACAGAAGAAACTGTATTGGAAACATGACTTATCAGGAAGCTGTGGATCTGGCTGGAGAAGTAGGCCCGGAATTGGTAATTCCGGGACATTACGATATGTTTGCTGACAACAGCGAGGATCCATACGCATTTGCAGATTACATAGATGCAAAATATCAAGGCAGATTAAAGTACAGAATTCCCAAGGTGATGGAGAAGATCGAGCATAGGTAAGTCGGCTTATGGATGTAAAGAAAAAACTGATCGCCTTTATGGGCGGGATGTTGGATCAGGAAAAGAACAGCAATTTCATACGGGAACTGGAAAAAGAAAGTGCTAAACAGGGATATTTTATCCTTGCCTTCAGTTTTTCAGAGACTACCATCTGGGATCAGGACAGAGAAAACTGTGAATTAAAGCTTATTGAGCTATGTGCACATCTGGATATCAAGGCCATAATCGTACAGCTGGAATTCATTAAAAATGATCATCTTGTGGTGGCCATCAATAACCTTGGCAAGAAAAAGAACATCCCCGTTATAGCCATGGAAAAGTACCTGCCCGGAAGAATCAATGTTTCCATGCGCTATAAGGATGGCTTTAAAGCTGTGGTTGGGCACCTTATTGATGCCCATGACTGCAGGGATATAAATATGATAGCGGGACCAAAGGGGGACCTTTTCTCGGAAGAAAGAATAGAAGCCTATAAGGAGGTCCTCTCTGAAAACAATATCCCCTTTGAGGAAGAGCGGCTTGGCTATGGTGATTTCTGGGATAAGCCCGCAAGGGCGGCCACCAGGGAATTCGTGGCTTCGGGTAAAAAGATAGACGCTATAGTCTGTGCCAATGATACTATGGCCATTTCCTGTGCAGATGAGCTTCTTGCTCTTGGGAAAAAAGTTCCTGAGGACATAATAGTTACTGGCTTTGATGGCGTTCAGAGCGGACTTTATAACGTACCTTCCATTACAACTGTTGCTCCTGACTATTCCAGTGAAGCAAGGACGATCATAGGCCTCATAGATAACCCTGAGAACCATGAAAAAGAAGCCCATCATGATGTGGATTTTGTATTAAAACTTCGCCAGTCCTGTGGCTGCTGCAGGTCGGAGGATATTCTTTCCCCCAGAGATATCATGGTTCTATCAACCAGCTATACCGATGTAAACTGGGCGGTAAACAGTATAAATAATCTTATGACCTTGACCGCAGATCTGGTATCCATGAGCGAGCTTGCAAGGGTGGTAGAAGGAAATCTATGGCTCTGGGAGAGACAGTTTTTGTTCGTGGGAATTTTTTCCGACCTTCTTGCTCCGGAGATTGAAGGAATAGATGCCCACAGGTATACAACAATTTTCAGATGCGAGGATGGTGTGACCTCCAGTCTTGGTAAATCCTATGACGAGCCGGAGTTTATCCCGGATTTTGATGATATCATAAATAAAAGCAGTTACAGCCTGTTACTGGTAAGGCTCCTTCATTACGGCAATCAGGTCTTCGGATATATTGTTAATGGCAGTGAACAGACAAGAAACAGGGACATAAGGAGATGCGAGGAGCTCGGCATGTTCCTGTCGGTTGCCATAAATTCTGTGATAACCAACAGAAATCTTGCCAGGATAAGAGCAGAGATAGAGCAGAATTCCATAAAGGATTACCTTACAGGAATCTATAACAGAAGAGGATTTCTTGCAGAAATTCAAAAGATGATAGATGCTTCCGAGAACTATGGCAGATATCTGACAGTTTTTTCCATTGATATGGATAAACTAAAATATATCAATGACATGTTCGGTCATGCTCAGGGGGATTTCGCAATCCAGAACATGGCGGATGCCATTTTGCGTATTTCTGCCGGGAAGGGAATCTGTGCCAGATATGGAGGCGATGAATTTGCCGGGGCAATAATAACCGATAACGAGATCCACCCCTCTGCAGATGCTATCAGAGACAAGATAGAGGGGGTTCTTTTACAAAAAGAGAGTGTGACCAAAAAAGAATACAGGATTACCGCCAGTATCGGCAGTGCCATGAGCAGGATAGATGGACACCTGGATATTCAGGCACTTATGGATCAGGCGGACGAAGCCATGTATGAGGATAAAAAAGCAAGAAAAGCTCTCAGGAAATAAGTACTAAACCCAGTTTTATCATCTGTGATACTTCTGTGATAGTTCGTTTGCTAACATTAAATCAAGTTAAGAGAAAAGAAAAAGAAAGCAAACAGGAGGCATTCAGTTATGGGTGATATTATTGAGTTTTTCGATGATGCAAAGAT
>JAFPVA010000190.1 GCA_017413105.1 Butyrivibrio sp.
CGGATGAACCGCATCCCGTCAAGTAGACAATTAAAAAAAGTAAAATTTTTAGCTCCAGCTTCTTCGTAAAGCTGGAGTTTTTTATGCAGCCATCAGATATTGTTCGTGCTTCTCAAATGGTGTAAGCCTTCCCAGCTTTCTCTGATAGCGTTTGTTGTTGTAGTAATCTATGTAATCCTCGATCATTTTTACCAATGATTCCCGGCTTTCGAATCTCTTCTTGTAGTATCTTTCTCTCTTCAGTATTCCCCAGAAGCCTTCCATTGGCCCATTGTCTATACACTTTCCGACTCTTGACATGCTCTGCACCATTCCCTGGTCAACAAGTTTCTGATGAAAGACATTGCTCGTATACTGAAAGCCTCTGTCGCTGTGGAATATCGGGTGAGCATCCGGATTATCCTCAATTGCCTTTTCAAAAGTATCAAATACCAATGGATTGTTGTTGATATCTCCTATGACATATGCGACTATCCGTCTATCATAAAGATCGAGGATAGCACTGAGATATATCTTTTTCTTTTCAGGACCCACATAGAATTTGAACTCGGTCACATCGGTCAGCCATTTCTCATTCGGTTTATCAGCATGGAAATCTCTGCTAAGTACATTCTCTGCAATATGCTGGGGATTCTTGTCGCTTACCGTGCAGCCTTCATTTTGATATTTTATGGTGGACTTGATATGGAGATATCTGCATATCCTGAGGACTCTCTTGTCATTTACACAGAAGCCGTAATCCCTTCTCAGATCATCATTTATCCTGCGATATCCTTTATCAGGACATTCTTCATGGATAGCCTTTATCGCTTCTGCTATGGCTTCATTGATCTCTTCGTTCTCAGGCACATCTCTGTGCAGCCATTTGTAGTATGATGATCTGGGGATACCTGCTATATCGCATAATATGTTTATGCTCACGTTCTTTTCTGAATGAAGTTCAGATATTGCCAGATATATCCACTCCTGTCTTACTCTGCCTAGGACCGCCTCCTTTCTATCTCGTCCAGTTTTTTTAAGAACAGATTCTCCAGTTCTTTTCTCTCAAGCTCTGCCTTAAGCATTCGGTTCTCGGCTTTGAGCTTCTCAAGTTCTGTCATTTCTTCCGTGGGTTTTGTACGGCCGCGTTTGTCTTTCAGGCCATCAATGCCTTGCTCGTTGTACTTCTGGATCCACAGATAAATCTGCTGGTATGACAGATCATATTTCTCAGCAGTTTCAGCATAGCTCTGACCGGATCTGATGTGATCCTCGACTATGCTGATACGTTCTTCTAATGTGGTTTTTCTGCCTTTTCTTCTGACCATAATACTTCTACCTCCAGGTGTTGCTTTTAGCCTATGGTCATTATACAACGAAATCCATTGTTGCAGTTGAATTTTACTCCTGATTTTAAAAACTTTACACGTATCAAACAAAGACCCCTTGCCTGAAAGATAGTATTCTACTGCTTTTGTTTTTTCTTCTAGGGAATACTTTTTGTTGACATTCTGATAGAAAATGTCTGGGCCAAAACTTTCATAATTATTTATCCACATACGCAGTGTTTCTCGGTCTAAGTTCATTGAAGCTGCTATTTGGGATATGGATTCATGTGTATCAAGATATCTTTTTACAGCAATTATTTTATCCTCGGCACTAAATCTGCTCATTGAAAAACCTCCTGGGCAAACAGTTTTGTTTTTTCAACTGTCTACCTAGGAGGTAGCATATCAGATACGCGGACTTCTTTTATTTCTTTACCATATCCAATTCGAACCAGAAGGTGGTGCCTTTGCCCTCCTTGCTGATCACTCCGTAGCTGGCCTTGTGCAAGGTCAGTATTTCTTTTACGATGCTTAAGCCTAGGCCTGATCCCGTGGTGGCGCGCACGTAGTTGGAACTTGTCTTGTAGTATCTGTCCCATACGTGGGGGAGTTCCTCCTGCTTGATGCCGGGGCCGTGGTC
>JAFPVA010000191.1 GCA_017413105.1 Butyrivibrio sp.
GCAAAAATGAAGAAATATGCTATGCCGATCATTATGCTGGTTGTATTCGAAACGGTCGCAATTACCTTATGGCTGACAAAGAACAATCTGTTCTATCTGTTCAATTTCAGCTACATTGGTCTGTCCATTTCACTTGGTGTTTTTTTGTATATTAAAAAATATAAGTATGCCAGGCGCATTGTTCAACTTCTTGTCGGTCTGTATATGCTTGTCTATCTTGGGTTGATATGTAACGAAAATATGCAGATCGAGGGATTCTGGTATTATCTGTTCACAGGCGTGTTTGAGGCTGCAACAATACATTATGCCGTAGCCAAAATATTCGGACCGCTGATATTTGGACGCGGATGGTGCGGATATGCCTGCTGGACAGCTATGGTGCTGGATTTTCTGCCCTACAAAGTGCCAAAGGAGCCGCGAAGAAAAATAGGATGGATCAGGTATATCACCTTTGCGGCTTCGATGATCTTTGTTGCGGCATTGTTCCTTGCTCATGTGGGGAGCCTTGAGAGAATCATGTTCTGGGCATTTATCATTGGTAACATTCTCTATTATGCGACAGGAATTATCCTTGCATTTTCCTTCAAGGATAACCGGGCATTCTGCAAGTACATCTGTCCGATTACTGTTTTTCTGAAGCCGATGAGTTATTTTTCTCTGATTCGTCTGAAATGCGATAAGGAGAAGTGTATCTCCTGTGGGAAATGCAAACGTGTTTGCCCGATGAATGTTGATGTGACAGATAATTCAAGGAAACGTAAAAACGGTACAGAATGCATCTTATGCATGGAGTGCGTAAAGAACTGTCCCAAAGACGCATTATGACAACTTCAAGTTTGTACATATAGAAACGCTTTTGTAAAAAGGGAGTATTTTTGATACTACAGGGAAGTTCGTGGCCGATGAGGTCGCAGAGCTTGCTGAGAATATGAAGAAGGAGTATTCACACGAGCTGTTTGAAAAGTACAGAGATAGTATTTTGATGTGATTCCGGTGCGGTTTACATGATCAATGATGACATTATTGGCAGGGAGGTATGGAGTATATATGAAAAAGGAACTGCTAAATAACTGTAAGCGGAGTAAGGATCTATGACACACAAAGAAAAAGCAATGAAAATATTTTCTGAGAGATTCAACTGCTCACAGGCAGTTCTTGGAGCATATGCAGATGATTATGGGCTGACGGCAGACCAGGCTATGAAGGTGGCAGCATGTTTCAGCGGGGGCGTGAGAAAAGGTGAAGTGTGTGGTGCTGTATCCGGAGCGATCATGGTGATCGGATTGAAATACGGAGACGGACCCGACTATAAAGCAACAGCTTACCCCAGGGCTTCTGAGTTTATGGACAGATTCAAAGAAAAGAATGCTTCATATGTCTGTAGGGATATACTTGGCTGTGACATATCCTCCGAAGAGGGGATGCTCTATGCCCGGGAGAATGGTCTTTTTAAGGATATTTGTCCGAGAATGGTAGAATCCGCGGTTGATATTCTGGAAGAGATGGAAATATAAGCAAAAGATATGTACAGTTTTAACACCGGGGGGATATGCAGTAAGCGAATAAAAGCCGAAGCAAGGATCAAATATCAAACAAATCAGGAAACTGCCAATGACTACACAAGAAAAATCCGGACTGATCATACAGGATATCGTTTCTGAAAAAGGGAATAACCCCGTCAGGATATTCAAGAACATTGTGAGGAATAGATGATTATTCCTATGCATTCTGTAGAGGCTGCCGTTCATGCCATAATACTGCGAAGTGTGTTATGCGTGATGCTGCGGTCATTGAGAGTATAATGAGAGAATTCGACGAGGCGGATATTATTGTATCTGTTTCTCCCTCCTACTGGGCTGATATCCCCGGACAATTTAAGGCATTTATTGACAGATGTACTCCATGGTGCAATACACATGAGCCACATGCATCAATTAAACCCGGAAAGAAAGGATATGCCATTGCTTTGAGAACCGGTCCGAA
>JAFPVA010000192.1 GCA_017413105.1 Butyrivibrio sp.
AAAGTGACAACTATTGCTGATTTTTTTATGAAATAAATATAAGGTTAATTGAAATAACAAAGAAAGTGAGATACAATGAAACCAAGAAACAAAGAAATTTGTTTTTGGACTGTTTCGGTTAGGAGGTTCAAGTGATAGCTGAAATGAATAAAAAGATTATAAGCATTTCGTCAAAAAGACAGCTAACTATCCCAGGAGCTTTTTATGCAAAACTTGGGTTTGAAGATAAAGCAGAATGTATCATAAGGGATAATGAGTTGGTTATACGCCCGGCTAGAATTGATTCTAATGGTGAATTTGCAGAAGAGATTCTTTCTGATCTTATAAAGGAAGGATATTCTGGACAAGCTCTACTTAAGGAATTCAAGAATAGACAGGCAAAAGTAAGACCAGCAGTTAAGAAAATGCTTGATGACGCTCATAAGATGGCAACCGGAGAGCTTGAGTCAATGTCATATGATGATGTCTTCGGTGAGGAGGAATGATTAGTGGCAAAACTTATTATTTCTCCTGTAGCAGGTAAATATCTTAAAAAGATTAAGGATAAAAATCTTAAGGGGTTGTTTAAAGATGCAATTGATGAGATTGTTGAAGATCCATCCATAGGAGATGCAAAAGTAGGTGATCTGGAAGGAGTGTCTACCTACGATTTCAGGTATAACAAGACTGATTACAGAGTGGCTTATACAGTGGAATATGTAAATGATGAAACTGTAGTAGTGATTTTGGCAGGAACACACGAGAATTTTTACAAAGAATTAAAGAAGTATTGGAATTAAGAATAAGTATAGAAGTGAGTGGAATTATGCAAGTCTGCTTGCACAATTGCCTCGAATTCGAGGCAATTAAAGGTGATGAATATAGTAAAAAGCAAAGAACATAAGTAATACGAGCAACTATTTCCAAAATGGAAATGGTTTAAAGGTAGCAGTTGTTGCCCCAAATGCAACAGCCGCTTCTTATTGCATTATAGGGGAACATAAATTCCTACGCACTGCATAAATCTTTAATGCAAACGCAGACTGGTTCTGGCTTTAGCACATACTGAGGGTTAGAATACATCTGAATGTACAAAGGAAGATGTAGCATATGTGATGTAATGTAGATTGTTGCTGTGATATGATAAGGACATGTGTTTTCTTGATGAAGGAGCACTTGTCTTTTTTATTTGTTGGAGGAAGTTATATGGGGAACCTTAATATAGAATTAGTGCCCATGACAAGGGAACTGTGCCATGCACTTTTCAGGAAATGGGAAAATGATCCGGATATCTATTCAGATATGTCATTATTCATGCCATTTATGTATACAGAAGAATACGCAGACAAGTATTTTGATAGCAAGCAGAAGCCTGATAGAAAGATGCTGGTTATTATGTATGATGATAAGCCTATTGGAGAAATTCAGCTAAAGCAAATTGATTATGATAAAAAGGAATGTACTCTAAGCATTCACATGCAGAATGATTCATACAAAGGGAAAGGTTATGGGACTACTGCAGAAAAATTGGCTGTGGAGTATGCCTTTTCAGAGCTTGGAATGACTGCTGTTAATGCAGACACGATAATAAAAAATAAACGGAGTCAGCATATCTTGGAAAAGATAGGCTTTGAGTTTTTGAAGGAAGAAGATGGCTTTAAGTTTTATAGGATAAAAAAAGAACAGTTGGTTTAAGAAGAGGATAGACAAATGTTTAGTAATATATATTTAGCAATGCCTTTATCTTTATGTCTGGGATTTGCTTTGACTGCTTTTCTCTTGCAGTATACTGCAAAGTATTTGCCAAAAGACGGAGGAAGAGCCTTTGCTGTGGAAGGACAGAAATCTGCCGGTAAGCCAAGAGGCGCTGGATTTATCTTTATATTGGTGTTTATTGCTGTTGCTGCTTTTTTTGCACCAATGAGTTTTGAACATGTTCTTTATCTTGTACTGATCTTTATCGCGATGATGACAGGTTTTTTGGATGATGCAGCAAAGACCCCGTGGGGGGAATATTTAAAAGGTGCGTTGGATCTGGTTGTAGCTGTAGCTACGACAATCATATTTCTTTGCTACAATACTACTGAGATACAATTAGCTCTCTTTAACTGCTCTTTTGTAATGCCAAGAATTATATTCGCCATCTTCTCAGTTATAGTGATCTGGACAAGTATAAACGTCACAAACTGTTCTGATGGAGTAGATGGCCTTTCGGGAACCGTGGGTATTATCTCAATGCTTGGCTTTTATGGATTTATTCAAATGGTTGGAGTTGGCAGCTTATTTGCACCGATGATTCCGGCGTTTGTTTCGGTTCTTATTGCCTACCTTTGGTTCAACGCTACACCGAGTAAGCTTATGATGGGTGATGCGGGATCCAGAGCAATAGGACTATTTCTTGCGATTTGTGCTCTCAAATGCGGAGATCCGTTTATTTATATTCCGCTTTGTATTGTATTTATACTTGATGGTGGACTGGGATTAATGAAGGTTTTCCTTTTGAGATTTTTGAAGATCCATATTTTAAAAAATGTGCGTACACCACTTCATGATCAGGTCAGAAAAGTATGGGGATGGTCAAACACACAGTGTGTTTTTAGATTTGCGATAATTCAGATGGTGATATGTGCAGCGGTTTACTACTTGATCTGATGGGAAGTGTATGTTTATAGTGAGACCTAAGAAATTGTAATGCAATATATAAATTAGATAGCTTGGGAGGAATTTTTCCTACGACGGATAATAGTTATAGAATAGAAAGGAGCTGATTGACAAAAATGAATTCCACAAAACTTGCAGTAATTCTTCCCGGAACGGGATATACAAAGGATAAGCCACTACTTTACTACGCTACGACCATTGCCATGAAAAAAGGCTATGATATAGTGAGCGTTGATTATGATAAGTTTTTTGAAGGTGTAAACTATCGCAACAAAGACGAGATGAATGCCGTGGCAGATAAGGCTTATCAATATGCTACAAAAAGGCTTGATGAAATAGATTTTACCCGGTATACGTCTGTGGTGTTTATAGGGAAGAGCTTTGGTACAGTAGTTGGAACTACCTACGCTTCTGAGCACAACTTAACTCTTAAGCAGGTGTGGTACACACCGGTGATAGAGGCTTATATGAAGGCTTGCGGTGAAATCGTGGCATTTATGGGGGATAAGGACCCAATAGCTGGTGTGGATGAGGCACTTAGCCTGGCAAAAGAAAAAGCGATTCCGCTTCATGTATATCCGGATGCCAATCATTCTCTGGCTACCGGAGATGCCTTAATTGACATTGATACGCTCAAAAATGTAATGACTATCACAAATGAATTTATTGAATGAATATCTCAAAATGAATATAAAAAAAACGCTAGCCAATACAAATAAACGATAAAATTTATACTTATTTTAGAATGCATAAATGGAATCACCATCAGAGAATAGCATATAATATGGTATATAGAGTTTTATTACATTTTATTGAGCAAAAGATAACTGACTAGAATATAGTTTGCTAAGAACGAAAGGAGAAAAGGCAGTATGGAAAAGAAAAAGGGAATACATCATGGAATATGCGAGAAAGCCCCGGTTCTGGCAGTAATCCTGGGGATTGTCATTCCGTTTCTTATATCTGTTTGTACAGAGGCAATCGGATCCTCTCTGATTGGAGAAGGGGCAATTTTCTATTTGTATACGGCTCTTATCGGCATCCTTATTATTGTACTGGTCAGATTGTGGTTCAGACCGAATTATAAAGGGGCAATGAAGCTACATGCTTCAGCCGGTGAGGTGGTCAGATTATTGATACCGTTTTTCGTATATTTTGTTGTGTCTCTGGTTCTTTCGATAATCTTTCATGAATTTGGTTTTGCACCAAGCTTTACCAAGTTGTGCATGGGACTTTCAGCCGGATTTGGCGAAGAAGCAATGTTTAGAGCTGCAACAATTCCGATTGGCCTTGGATTTATCAAGTCTGAGAAAAAAGTAGGAATTACTCTGGGGATAACTTCACTTATCTTTGGACTGATGCATCTTGCTAATATTCAAGGCGGAGGAGCTCTGGCTGTTATAGCATTGCAGGCTTTTGCTACAATTTTTATGGGAATCTATCTTGCAATGCTTTTCATTTGCACAGGCAGTATTCTGGTTCCGATAATTGTGCATGCTTTTTGGGATTTCTACTGCTTTACAACGGACATTACACTCGATAATGGCATTTTAGTTCAGCAGAATATAACTCTGTCGCTGGCTCTCGCCGTTGTAGTCAATGTTGTTCTCGGCATAGCAGGTATCGTTATATTGTATAAAAATCGTGACAAGATAAAGCAGATCTGGGATGAAAAATGGAGCAGGTAAATTAAGTTTAAGAACTCATACTTAAAGATATCATATCAACATGTCTTAAAACTCCGATATCTTCAAGGAGCCTTATCATTCTGTAAACAGTAGCGGCGCCAACGGTGCTGTCCTTTGAGACAACCTTATGGTAGATTTCCTTGCAGGAGGCACCGTCGCTGCTAAGAATAATATCTATGATAAGCTTTCTTTGCTTTGTAATCCTAAAGCCTTTTGATTTTAAAATTGAGATGACGTATTCGTTACTCATGACGACCCCGCTTTTATGATGCAACTGTTCTGTTGCAGGCTGTATTTACTACCATCTGAGACAAGTGTCTGCCTCCGGACAGGCACTTTTTATATATTTCAGTGCATTTTTTGTAGCTTGAAAAAGTCTTTTCAGCCTTCTCTTTGTCACCGTAGACTTTCCAGTATCCTACGCATTTCACGCCTTTTCTTGTATCCTCCATAAAGCCCTTTACGTCGATTGGAGGATATCCTAGGAAAAGACCTATCTCATGAGGAAAAGAACCGTCATCATGGATATGATGGATAAGATGGACTATGGCATTTTCAACGGAATCACAGCTATAGCCCTTCTTGAGAAGAATATCTCGCGCTTCAGCAGATGAAAGATCTGCTTTAAGTTTGTCGGGACGATAGAGGTAGATTAAAACGCTCTTTTCAGAAACTTTTAGGGGGATTGCCCTTATTCCTTTCCCTGCAAAGCACAGGTTAAGGTCCCGAAGTTCTTGTTTTATATCAGTTATCTGTGACCTGTCTATAGTGAATATGTTTCCCGTCTTTATTCCAGCTAATGTAGGCGAACAGTTATCAATTATTATACTGTCAGGCATAGAATGCCTCCTTTTGTGAATGATAGTTAGCAAATGCTAACGTGATTATAACGCATTACAGAGATGTTAGCAATAGGTAACTGGTTACTGGGGCATTTTTTTAGCTGCTTTTCTGAAATGGGTCATGGGAGATGCAGTAGTAACGAATTCCGGTTTTGTATGGTAAAATAAGTAAAAAGTTGAAACATCCGGAGGAGGGAAAATGAGGGCAGTTATTACAAGAGTTTTATCAGCATCAGTTTCAATAGATGGGGTAAAAAAAGCAGAGATAGGGAATGGTTTTCTGGTTCTTCTTGGAGTTCATGTAGATGATACTGAAGCACAGGCAAAAAAGATGGCTGACAAGATCTGCGGACTAAGGATATTCGAGGATGAGAACGGCAAAATGAATATCTCGCCAAAGGATGCAGGGGCAAGTCTTCTTATCGTGAGCCAGTTTACTCTTTATGCGGACTGCAGTTCAAGAAGACCGGGTTTTACTGATGCGGCAAGACCTGATATTTCGGAGCCGTTATATGAACTGGTTGTAAAAGAGTGCAGGGAGAGAGGGTTTGAAGTACAGACCGGAGAATTTGGGGCCGATATGAAGGTTGAGTCCATAAACGATGGTCCGGTAACCATAGTTCTTGATATTTGACGGTAACGTGTTTACTTGTTCTGCTCATAATTAAATATAAATGTTGTGTCCGGAAAAAGTGACAATCCGGTATTTAATAATTTTAATAGTGGGAAAAATATATGCTTGAATTAAATGTAAAAAAATCCGGTGGCGATTACTCCACCATAACCGAGGCAATAAATGCCGTTCCCTATGAGGAGGAAGCGGTTATCCATATTGGAGAGGGAACCTTCAGGGAAAAGATCTTTTGCGAAAAAAAGAATATAACCTTCATCGGAGAGGGCACAGACAGGACAGTCATCGAATATGACAACGGAGCCTTTGATGATATGGAGGATGGCAGCAAGAGAGGGACTTTCAGGTCCTACACAGCCTTTTTTGGCGGGAAAAAGTGCAAAGTAAAGGATATGACAATTTCCAATACTGCTGGTCCCGGTGAGATAAGAGGTCAGGCAATTGCAGTGTATGCGGATGCAGAACTCTGCAGTTTTGAAAATGTAAAGATGCTGGGATGCCAGGACACTCTTTTCTGCGCACCCCTGCCATTTACTGAGAGGCAGAAGAATGGCTTCTTTGGTCCAAGAGTATACACTCCAAGGATCAAGACAAAGCAGCACTATAAGAACTGTCAGATATATGGCGATGTGGATTTCATTTTCGGCGGAGCGGATGCAGTCTTTGACGACTGCTATATCCAGTGCAACAACCGCTATAAAAACGAGCAGAAAGCTAAAGACTTAACTAACGAATCAAAAGATGATTCTTCAAGTAAGGATAACATAGAAAACAAGCGCCGTATAAACGGCTATATCACGGCTGCTTCAGGACTTAAAGAGGACCTGGGCTTTGTGTTCAGAAACTGCACCATCACAGGAGAAGCGGGCTGTGAAAAGGCTTCTGTGTTCTTGGGAAGACCCTGGAGAGAAGAGGCACGAACAGTTTTTCTTAACTGCAGGATGGGAAACTCAATTGCCCCTGAGCGTTTTTCCGGATGGGGCGCTACACATAAAGAAGAGCCCGGGACCTTCTATGGAGAGTACAAAAGCATAGATCTTGCGGACAGCTCTTTTGCAGATCTGTCTCATAAAAATCCATGGGTAAAAGAGATTGATGAGTCGCTCTTTAATGAGCTTAATTCAAGAGCGGAAGCCGTAGTAAGTGCTACAGATTTAAAATGACAGAGATACATTTTGACCCTCAATTTTTTTCCCAACCTTAGGAATTTCCTGATATAATAGAGAAAGATTTATTTGGGGATTGGGGGAATGTGTATGGTAAATAAACCTCTTGAAAACTATACTCCTGAAGATCTTTTGGTCATTTTGGATTCAAATGTTGATGCTATTGTTATGGTGGATACCACAATCAAGAAATACAGGACCATAACTCGCAAGGGCATCTTTATGAGATTTATAGATGAAACCGGAGATTACAATGATCTGATTCAGAAGTTATGGTTTCACCTTAACAATTCCAGCGAAGAGATAAACGACGATTATAAGGCATTTATAGATTACTACGGTGAGTTTAAAGGGAAATACAGCAGAAGGCTCAATATTACTCTTGAAGGAGAGAAGACGCCTCATATAATACAGATGACTGTTTACCCTGTTAAGGATACTGATAAATATGTGTTTGCCATGGATGAACTGGATGACGACGAGTATGTGGAGGAATTCATGACCACCAGAAAGGTCAACACCATCCAGAATGCGTATCTGTTCTCCATGTATGTGGATCTTTTGAAGGATACCACCAGCAGTATAAGTGTTACCGAGATTTCTGATGAGACTGTGAACTCCAATATTACCTATTCTCAGTGGAGACTCATGACTGTAAACATGATCTGGCCTGAGGATAAGCAGCAGTTTCTGACAATTACAGACCCGGAATATCTCAAAAAGAATCTGGGCTTTGGCCGCACCAATTCTTTTGACTGCATGATGAAAAATCTTGAGGGCGAATTTATCTGGGTTAAGCTGATCTTTAGCAGAGCTCATACTCCTGAGGATGAATTCAGATTTGTCTTTATGGTGCAGAATATTAACGATAATGTCATGGAACTTATGTCAACACTCAAGAAATACGAGAGTCTTGCCGTAAGGGATCCGCTTACTCATTTGTATAACCATGGTGTAATTGAAACTGAAATCCGAAATGCCATTGATGTCAACAAGAAAGGTGGCCAGGCAGTATCGCTTCTAATGATCGATCTTGACCATTTCAAGAATATCAACGACACCTATGGACATTCCGTTGGTGATAATGCTCTGAAGACTTTGGGAGATATTTTCAAATCCTCCATAGAGGGAAAAAGTGCTTCTGTAGGCCGCTGGGGCGGAGAAGAGTTTGTTATCCTTTTACGTGGTATGACAAGAGATGAGGTTTTGAACTTTGCTGAAGAACTTAGAAGCAAAGTCGAGTCTACGAATTTTGAAGATGTTGGTCGGATTACCTGCTCTATTGGAATCAGTCATCTTAGGGAAGATGACACCTTTGATGAGTTTTTCGACCGTGTGGATAAGGCTATGTATACATCCAAGGAATTCGGAAGAAATATGGTTACGGAAGCCTTTTTAGAAAATGATAGCATAGTCAAAATGGTCTCAAATTTTTAGAAAAAGTGGTGTCCGGCGTTAGGTTTGGCCGGATGCCACTTTTTATGTTCAGAAATGGAAATTATTGACCATTCAGTGTTTTAAGACTGGTCTCGCTGTACTTCTCATCGCAGTATTTGCAGCGATAGATCTCTTTTTTCTCATCTGAGAGATAGAAGATTTGTGGCAGTTCCTGTTCGATAGAGGAGATGCATCTTGGGTTGTGGCACTTGATGACGCCGGTGATCTCCTTGGGAAGTACGAGAGCTCTTTTCTCAATTATCTCGCCGTTCTTTATAACATTGACGGTGATGTTGTGGTCGATGAAGGCCAGGACATCAAGGTCCAGGGAATCAATATCACATTCGATCTTAAGGATATCTTTTTTACCCATCACCTTACTCTTGGCGTTTTTGATGATAGCAACGGTGGAGTCAAGCTTGTCCAGGCCAAGGTGACGATATATCTGCATGCTCTTGCCTGCCTGGATGTGGTCAAGCACGAAGCCTTCTTCGATTTTTCCTATGTTAAGCATAAGTGATCCTTTCTGCAATATCAAAAATATGAATTCAAGTATATACTACCTTATTCAGAACTCTCTTAAAAGGCCCTCATTCATATGGGCATCTGTCATATTAAGGAGCGTCAATATCAGAGCCATTCGCACATAGAGTCCATACTGAACCTGCTTAAAGTAAGCGGCCCTGGGGTCATTATCAATCTCAACAGAAATCTCATTGACTCTTGGAAGAGGATGGAGGATGAACATTTTCTCTTTTGCGTGGGCCATCTTTTCCTTGTCCAGAATATAGAAGTCCTTCAAACGGATGTAGTCCTCTTCGTTGAAGAATCTTTCCTTCTGTACTCTTGTCATGTACAGAAAATCAAGCCTTGGCATCACATCTTCAAGCTTAATAACTTCTTCATAGGTTATGCCCTTGGAATCGAGCATTTCTGTTATATAATCGGGAACCTTAAGTTCGTTTGGTGAAATGAAAATAAAATGAATTCCGCTGTAGCGGGTAAGAGCATTTATAAGAGAGTGGACAGTACGGCCAAATTTAAGGTCTCCGCAAAGTCCGATAGTAAAATCAGATAATTTCCCATGTAGGGATCTAATAGTCAAAAGATCTGTCAAAGTCTGTGTGGGATGTTGATGTCCGCCATCGCCGGCGTTGATTACAGGAATAAGAGATTTAGAAGCTGCGACCATTGGAGCACCTTCTTTTGGATGACGCATTGCACAGATATCTGCGAAACAGGAAATAACACGAATGGTGTCAGCTACGCTTTCACCTTTTGCTGCGGAGGATGAGCCGGCATCAGCAAAACCGAGGGTCTGTCCTCCAAGTCTTAACATTGCAGTTTCAAAACTAAGTCTTGTTCTGGTACTGGGTTCATAAAAACAGGTGGCTAAGATCTTTCCATCACACTTGTGGGAGTAAGCCGCCGAATTCTTTTCAATGTCATTAGCCACATCGAAAAGAGCCTCCAGCTCTTCGACTGAAAAGTCAAGAGGGTTCATCATGTGTCGCATGTTATTCATACCGTCTCCTCTATTTCATTAAATAAATTCAGAACGTTAAAACGGATGCTCCTTGAGATCCATCCAAAGGAATATGATACATTACATCATCATTTCCGTAAACCTTAAAATACAAATATTTGGAAGTAAGATTAAGAGAGTTGGTAACTCCCTGAAATAGTATGTACTGATTACTGCCATCAAGGTCACATCTCTTAAGCTGTGACAAAAGACCATTGGAATAAGTGTAATAGATATGCTGATTGTTCATGGTGAAATTGTCGCATCTTTCAGAGGTAATGATCTCAGTTTCCCCGGTTGAAAGACTGGTTCTCCAGAGGCTGTAATTGGAATCACCGTTAAGATAGTAAATATATCCGCCTGTTACCACAGGGAAAAAGAGGTGGCCGGGAAGTACATCATAGGTTCTGTCACCCGCTTTTGTATCAAGAGCGTGAATGCTGTGGTCAGATGAAACTCCTGTGTAGTAGATAACACCATTGCTGTAGCAGACAGGAGAGACCATCTCGTCTAAAACTTTGGATTTGTTCTTGTTGTCAACGCGGATCTTGTCAAGAGAACCGGAGTCTGTCTTTGTCTGATAGTAGAGATATTCGCCGCAGAGCTGCATCTCACCGCAAAAATCTCTGTTGAGACATTCCTGATTTCTGCCGTTAACCTTACATCTGTAGATGCCGAACTGGTTGGTAGCTGCTCCAAGTCCTGTTACCTTTCCGGCTTTTTTGGTGGAGTCCATGTAGAAGTAAAGATAACCGTTAGCGCCGCTTATATATTTGGTCCTCATGCTGGTGATGCGCTTAGGGTTTGTCTCATCCAGATTCATGGAATACAGACAATCACTATCACTTGGATTGGCAAAGTACACTTTTCCATCCATTTCAAAAACCAAACCGCCATTGTGAAGATTTCCGGCTGAGTTGCCGACGTCAGAAGGATCTCTGGGAACAAGCTGATCCAAAAAATAGACCACAAGAAGTAAAACAACGAGCAGACCGGTAATAAGAAAACCAATTGCTATTCGTATATTCATAATATTCTCCTCGATACTCTAAAAAACAGCCTAAGCTATTCCTAGCTTTATTATATCTGCGCAAGTTATTGCTATCAAGATGGATTTATGTGTATCATATTATTAATATATTAAGTGAAAAGGAAATATTTGAGATGGACCTTAGCGAACTCAGAGTAGAGATTGACAATGTAGACAGGCAGATGGTGGAGCTTTTTGAAAAGCGCATGGACATAGCTTCCCAGATTGCTGATTATAAGATAGCAAATGGCAAAAAGGTTTTTGACAGAGAAAGAGAAATTCAGAAGATCAAAGCTGTAAAGGAGATGGCACATTCCGATTTTAACAGAATAGGAGTTGAGGAGCTCTTTTCACAGCTGATGAGTGTCAGCAGAAAGCTGCAGTATCAGAAACTTCAGGAGCATGGCGCTTCTGCAAGACTTCCCTTTATTCCCATAGATTCAATTGATAAAAAGAACTCCAGAGTATGCTATCAGGGCGCTGAAGGAGCATATTCAGAACTTGCCATGAAGAAGTTCTTTGGAGACGATGTCAACTGCTTTCATGTAGAGACCTTCAGGGATGCCATGGCTGTTTTAGAGGAGGGAAGCGCTGATTATGCGGTTCTTCCGATAGAAAATTCCACGGCAGGGGTTATAAGTGAGACCTATGATCTTTTGACTGAGTATGAGAATTATATCGTTGGAGAGCAGATAATAGACATCAGGCACTGCCTCATGGGAGTTCAGGGGGCAACCCTTGAGGATATTAAAACGGTCTTTTCACATCCACAGTCTCTTATGCAGAGTGCCAGATTTTTAAATGCCCACAGTGACATAAAGCAGATAGGTATGAAGAACAATGCCTTTGCTGCCAAAAAAGTTGCGGAAGATGGTGACAAGACTCAGGCTGCCATAGCAAGCTCTTTAGCTGCA
>JAFPVA010000193.1 GCA_017413105.1 Butyrivibrio sp.
GCGCAATACATGTACATAGATGGTAATAGATGTCATAGAACCCACATTACTTTTGCGGCTATTTTCGCCCTATTTCGCTTTTCGTACAATTATATACATGCAAATACGTAATCAATGCGAGATGCTCTTTAACGTCGGGAAAATCCTTACTGATTCTTCCATACCGTGTCTTAGCATGTCATACACGTTCGTTTTAGAAAGGTCCCGGGACTGACTTTTATCCATAGCGCGTCGTAGAGTGTACCTTATCTGCTGTCCTTTTTGTTGCAGGACGTGCCCTCTTTGGACACCTATGGATAATCTCCATGATGGAGAACCCGATGAATCATAATCGATATCTTTCAATATCTGCTGATGCACATTTCAGTTCGTTTACATCTCTGAACTTTGTACTAAACTCAGTATAATACTTCCTGGTCCATTTGTCAGTACCTTTCCGTAAATTTTTATTCCAAATGACGCCTTCCATGTCCAAGGACATACCTGTGTCATTCAGATGATGATCTTGCCTTCAAGATTTGCCATTACTTCCTGCTTCTTTTCTCCGGTACATTCTGCATAAATGTCCATGGTCGTTGAGATGTCATGATGGCCCATGATGGACTGGATGACTTTCAGATTGGACTCATTCTCGCACAGCCTCGTGCAGAATGTATGTCTGAGATTGTGAGCTGATATCTGCGGTATCATAATAGGTTCTCTGTGCTCCTGCTTTGCTAATCTTTCCTCCAGCTTGTTGGCATCACTTATGATGCTGTGGAGTGCGCGGTTGACTGCTCCTGCCATCTGTACGGTTCTGCTACCCGTGGAAAAGACAAATCCAGAATAGCCATCCACTTCTTCCTCGCAGAAACCGATGATCTTCTGGAACTCATATTCCATAAGAAAAGCATCAAACACTTCCTGTACCATGGGTATTGTCCTCATTCCGGCGGCAGTCTTGGTGGTAGTCTCAATACGCTTTCTGCAGTCGCCTTCCTCATCAGGTCTGTCGCTAAGTGAATGGTTGACGCTGATGATACGCTTCTCAAAATCAAGGTCATCCCAGGTAAGGCCGAGACATTCTCCTATTCTCATCCCGGTTCCCAAAAGGATTGTGAAGATCGGGAGCCATCCATGATACTTGCTGCTGGAGCGAAGGAAATCCATAAACTGCTTCTGTTCCGGAATCGAAAGAGCAAATCTCTTTTCCTTGATCCAATACCTGCTGTGCTTGATCTCATTCATGACGCCTTCCGTAGGATTGGTTCTTATAAGCCCGTCCCTTACCGCCATCTGGAAAGCAGGATGAAGCACAGTGTTCACATGATCAACTGTGGTTGCCTTTAATCCCTTTTCAATCATCAGGCCGTAGTAGAACCTCTTGATATCTGAGTATTTGATATCGACAATCTTACATTTTCCGATTCCTTCGTCAATGTACTTGGCGCTGTTCCTGTAGGCTCCTCTGGTCGATACCTTGAGGTCATACTTGGTCGCAAGATAACTGTCGACCATATGGCTCACTTCGATCGTGCCTGCCTTATGAGGGTCGAGTCCATCCTCATAGTCGCGCAGGAGTTTTTTCTTGCGCTCTCTCATTCCAACCAGTGTCTTTGAATAGATCTGATGTCTTTTTCCGGTGCGGTCTGTGTAGGCAAAGCAGTATCTGCCATCTGCTCTCTGATACTCACCGCTATGCAGAACATATCCTCTATTATCTTTTCTTGGCATTTGATTCCTCCATTTATCTAATAAAAAGAGGAATAGCCGGTTCATAAGTTCATTATAATCCGTCATATCCCTCAGTTTCAATCCATATTTATCCTCTTAAAAATCCCCAAACCCGCATAAATGCTGCTATTTGGACTTGTGTGTATCTGTATGGATTACTATGGATTACTCGTCATACTCACAATTATTTTCTATGTGATCATTTACCTTAATCGTATCGATCAGAACACGTCCCTTCACGTAATACCTTGCTTTTGCATCTTTAGCTAGCTCTTCTATAGAGTGTCTCCCCAGAGAATACAGAAGCATCGCCTCCTTGTAGGTTACGTATTTTTTCTGACCTGACATCACCAGTTCCCTCAGTTCTTTTTCCTCCAATTGCTTCCTCATCTTTGGCATTGCACAACTCCTTCCATCTTCTCATCTGTTTTCTTCTTGTGTCTTCAATGAATTCTATTGCCTTTTTCTTTACCTTGCTGCGGTTGCGGTAAACCCTTGACTTGGCAGAGTCGTAATAGTTCTTGCTGTCATCCGCGATCTGCTGGAGATCTCTTTCTCCTGTAAGAAGGTCTTTGACTTCATTTCTCTGCTTTCTTGGAAGGATGACCATCGCATCATTGAGGTCCTTATAATCTGTCCTCATATCCTGAAGAGCCTGGATCTGGATATCGTGCTTCATATCCTCATCTGCGCCCTTCATGGCATCATCGATGTTCCCATCCTGTATATCCTGTATCAGGGTCAGATTTCCTGTCGCCTCCATGCAGGTCGGATCACTCTTCCCTGAGGTCTGGACCCTGATACCAAGATCTCCTCTTGCCTCTCTCCGGTTAAAAGCCTTCTCTTCCTTAATGTCATCGAAGAGCCTTCCTTCAAACATATCCGCCAGCTCAAGAAAATTATCATAGTGCTCAAATATTATGTCGATCCTCTTGCCGTTGTCAGATTCCGCATAAATAAGTAGAAAATCATTTTCAGCCGCCATCTTTCCCTCCTTTGAAACGATGAAAACCAAAAGCAATATGTTGTTAGTCTTAAGACTCTTATATAATATAGTAGAAACAGCTTCAAAATCGTCCGTTGTTCAGACATCCTGTTCCGAATTTCAGACAAAAGAAAAAGCAGCCATTCAATGACTGCTTTCATCACTTTTATTTTTATCTTTTTTTCTTTCTTCTCTGATTTCTTTAAAGCAAATGCCAAGATTTGACCATCTTTCCAGGGAATGAAGCTCTTTCTGAATAAACTCCCAGGATTCTTTGTAGTCATCCGACTTGCAAAAATCAGAATCGATTATGAAACAAAGGAAACTATTTTCTTACGAGCCACTTATCTCACCTGCCTCCCGGAAAGCAAGCGCTATTTCAGCGTTATTCGTATGATCATAAACTTCTTCGTTCTGCTCGCCTAATACTATATCTCTGAAGTAAAAATCTCTCAGGTTATTGTTTTCCTTAACTCCACTCATTCTAATATATCTATTCTTTGGATTTGTTGTTGTAAATGCAATAAATCCTTTATCAAGTGTCTCTAATGGCCTGAGATTGTGAGATGTAAAGATTAACTGTCCCTTTCCTTTCTCCGATAATATCCTAAGGATTTCCCCAAGCAAATATTCAAAAACACCGGAATCCAGCTCATCAATGGCTACCGTAATAGAAGTCTGGTTATAGATTACTATAAGCAACTGTAGAATTGATACAATCTTTTTTATTCCTTCTGACTCATATTTCAGAGGAATCTCTTTATTATTCTTATGCGACATCAGCTGTATTCTGTTTGCAACTTGACCGTCCTGCTGAACAATTTTTCCCAGATCTTTTACACTAATAGTTAGTCCCGGAACTATTTTCTCCAAAACAATATTCATGTCCTGCATGACTTTTTTCACAAGCTCAAGCATTTCCTCGGGAATAATAGAAGTTCCGTCAAGGAGGATAACCATATTGCCAACTGCGCCTTTTTGTGCTTTCTCGTACTTAAAGGCAAGTGGTAGGGCATTCATGCTAATGACACCTGAGTTCGCAGTGTTTATAACAAATAATTCAAAATTACCATAGGTAATTAAGCTTTCTATCATCTGATAATGTCTAAGGAACTCAGTATCATGATTATTGTTACTTCTAGCTCTTATGTTATTGATTAACTCAGGGGAAAAGATAAAGGATCTGGAAGATGCCGAAGCAACCCTCTTTGTAACCAACAAGTCAAGTTTGAGCTTTTTATCATTTCCGATAAGGCATTCACGCTTAGGAGCAGGAAGAAATAACTCGTCTGTCCTTGTATCTATAAGTGTAGATTTCCTTATCTTTTCTGATTTTGACTCATAGGAGTAGCTGATAACCTCATCATATACTACTGTTTTATACTTTTCCTTTGTTCCCGTAATAACATCTGAGTTCTGTCCAGTAACATCTTCTTCCTTCTTTATACAAAACTCATAAAAAACCTCATATTCACATTCTTTGTTCTTCACACTAAACACATATCTGAGTTTTGCAAAATCCGCATCAACCTGTATGTAATCTGCAAACATAGGTGGTATTCGTTGGCCACAAAGGTTGTATTTTAGCAGAAGAATAGCGTCAATGAGCGCCGTCTTACCTGAACCATTCTGCCCATATATCCCTAGTATACTAGTTCGATATGCTTTCCTCGTGTTTACTAATTCAACCTGCCCTGATATCACGTTCTTGAAGTTCTCAATGGATATTCCAGTGATTCTTACATCAAGCTTAGACATCTTTCACCTCCACCAATTTTGACAAAAGTCGATACATAGATAGAATACCACTCATTTGGCAAAACGTCAATATGAATGATTCGTTCGATACATTTTGTATCGATATCAGCTTTCGTCGTAACATTTTATAGTCGATTACCCAAAGTCGAATTACATGCCATCTCATACACACCTCATATTGACATCCAAATTGCCTTCAGAATTCTATAATCACAGCTTTGCCAGAGCCCTGATCTGCTCAATGGCAACTTTCCTAACTGCAGCCTTCCTTATTGAAAAGAATGCTTTCAGTATCTCATCCGTCTCTATTTTCCTTTCCATTCGTTCCTTATCATCCTGTCCGAAAATGATCCAGTCCGCTGACACGTCAAAGAGCTCAGCATACTCTCTTATCATTGTTGGAGACAGTGTCCTTTTCTCCATCTCCAGCTCCGATACAGCGCTGCGGCTTCCAAGGTGGAGTTTTCTTGCCAGCTCCTCCTGGCTCATGTTGCTCCTTGTTCTAAGCAGTCTCAGTCTTTCTCCGATGTTCTTTGTTTCCATTTCATTCTCCTTTTCCGGAGTCTGAAAACGGAAACACGACCTGCCTAGAGCTATTCAGTTTGCATCAAAAAAGAAGCCTGCAAAACGGTATTGAGATAAAACCATAATAGTTATGGTCACATTTCCGTTTTGCAGACTCCTTGGTGCTATTGTTATTTTCAGCATATACAGCTCTAGGCAAACTCTTGGCACATGAGCGGGGCTCGTTCGACTTACGCCTCCTCCTTTGGTTTCTATTTACATATAGAAGAACCCCACATTATTCTTTACTGCGATTCAGCCCTTCGTTCACATATACCTCAAACTATTCAGTTTTCAAACTTACAGCAACAGCCCGATATCTTCCCCATGATGTCTGAGCTCAAAGCCAATACTATAACCTACTGATATTTCGCGTTGCTACTTCCCTGCATTCCCTGGCATATTTGTTCCTCATTAGAATAGCTTCCTTAATATCTTCCTCAGATGCCGGATGAGCGGAGTAGCCTCTGTTCTTAACACTTACCCTAAGCCACTCCCCGCAATTTGGACATTGCAGGCATCCCTTGACAACCTCAACATGCATCATGACGTAGCCACAGTTTGTGCATCCCCCATGAACTAACGTTTTTTCTGAATTCATATAATACTCACTCCTTTCATACAACAGTGCATATTATATGTAGAAAAAACTAATACGTCAGCACGAAAAAATTTGAACAGTTTAGGAACAACAATAGAACAGCCACAGAACACTTCCCGTACAACTCCATCAATCATAGTGCCTCAATTCCAGAATTCATGCCGCTTTCAGTCTTCTTTAATTCCGCACACATTGTCATCATCTTCTTCATTCTCATCATGTTCATCATCATCATTATCATTAGCCGGTTTCACTATACCTGCGATGATGTCTTCCTGCTCTCTTCGAGAAGCATAGATCCAAATGAAAAGCCCGAATAGCTTGATAGCTTCTCTTTTCCTATAATCGATCACATCATCCGAAACGTTTACTTCATCAGCAAGCTGCTCATTAGTCATAGGATCATCATCTGTGAAATATGCGCTCCAAAGAATCTTTTTATACAGTTCTCCCTTATAGCTGAAATCCGCAACCATATCCAACAACCCAATCAACTTATCCCAAAGCCACGGCGCCCTTACAGCCTTATACACAAAAGTCGTCTGTGCCTCATTATGCTTTTTCCTATCCTTCTTCATCAACTTGAGGAATTCTCTTCTCAACTCCTGCTTATTTTTCTGAATCTCTTTTTCAGTCATTGGCGGCAGTTGTAACATTAATGGATTAAATGATTTCCTACGATCCTTATACTCTTCTAACATTTTCCTCGTCATATCAAGTACCACTGCCGGATCCAATCCAAAGCTTTTTATGTAAAAATCGATGCGTTGTTCCAATGTTGTCCTCCTCGGCATTTTATTTCCTCCATATCCTCATAAAAAAACAGGGTAAATGGTCATTCCCAATCACCCTGCGGCATTAGCTTTTTGTTTATTCAGACTTTTTCTGTTTTGAGACATGCAATTTTTGTTCAAGAGATTCTCTTGCATCATTTTCAGATGCCACCACCAAACCTTCAAGATAGCCCTCAGCAGCTTTCCTATTTGCTGCGCTCAGCTTACGTAAATAAGCCACAATTCTCGCTTCCTGTGGTGTTAAAGGCATATTCTCGGAAGTGCTCATATCAAAAGAGCTAAAATCTCCAAAAGTCATCCCAAAAGCCGCACAGATACTGTTCATCAATTCCATTTTAGGGAATGTATCTCTTTTAAAAATATCTGTTATTGTAGTAGTTGTTACGCCTGCCTCTTTTGCCAGCCTGTAATATGTCCACTTACGATCATCCATCAGCATCTGAATCCTGTTTTGCACTTCCCCTACCGTCACGGATTTATCTCCTTTCCAAACGAAAGCGATCACTCCATTATTGTAGAAGAATGGTCGTGCTCAAAAAATCAGCCAATGTCTACTAATAGTCGTTCATAGCGTACTATCCTATAAAATGGGAAAAGACCTCATACGAGGTCTTTTCTGAAACTACTACATGAATTTTTTGTTAAATACTATTGCGATTCATCATTAGTTACTTCCAGTTTTCTTCTTTCCTGTGACAATTGCTATTACTGCAACTGCGGCGTTAATCAGGCACCATCCTGACCATATTACCAGATCGCTATAATTACCATGTCCGGCAAACCCTATCAGAGCAGCAAGTCCAAAGATAATAATAAGTGCTATATTGCCACCTTTTCCGGCACTCTTTCTTGTAGCGATAGAAACAATTCCGCCAGCAAGCATCAGGATAGCAACTATGATTCCGGCAGATCCCGACGAACCTCCATTCTCCTCAAGCGCATTTACCACACCTGCTGCACATGACTGGAATGCCACAATTATAAAGAATACAATTGTCAAAATTCCTGCCACCAACTTCCAGATTTTCATAAGATCATCTCCTTTTGAATTAAAACTTTATAGTTATAACGTCCGAATCAAAAACTGTATCCCAAGATTTCAGGTCAAAGATATGGAAGAACAGTTCAACATCGGTAATATCAGTTATTCCATTCTCTTCCAGGCTTGAGCTGAAGAATGTTACCGCACTTATTGCTTTCTTCCCAGCAACTACATCTTCAGACATGGAAGAATCTACCATGAATCCATTTACCGATACATCCCTTACCTGGACAGTAATGTCCTGATCAGAGTTGTTCTCTATATAAAGGATGACTCCTGGACCGAAGAAAGAATTTTTATCAGAAAGGCCCTTGCCTACAATCTTCACTCCATTTGTATCTACCAGTACTTCACCAGAGTCATCGTAATTCTGAACGTAGCCTTCTGCGACGGATGTATCAATTTTTATCACATCAGTGTCTACTATCTCATCCCAGCTCTCTGAATCAAAAATATGGAACAAGAACTCCATGGTCGCAATCTGCTCAATACCGCATTCCTTAAGTCCTGACGTCTGGAATGTCAGTCCATCATTGGCTTTCTTACCAGCAGCCACATCAGCAGACATCATAGTTTCAACCATGTAGCCATTTACGTTTGCATTACGTGCCTGTACTGTAATCCCCTTAGCAGAATTGTTTTCAATCAGAAGAGTGAGTTTAGTACCTGCCCACGAATCCTCTATACCTGTCGCTGTAATCTTTATATCATTGTCATCATAGAGCACCTGCTCTTCAATTGTTACAGCTGATTCCTCTTCCTTTTTTTCTTCCTGAGCCTGCTCTGCAGCACCTGCCTCTGTACCACCCGCGTCTGATTCTTTACTTTCTGAATCAGAGGACGTTGTGACACTGGATATCTGCTTATCACCATCAGAACTTGAAGATGAACCGCTTCCAATCGCCATGCCTGCAAAAAGCACAAGACAGAGTAATACAGGTAACCATTTCATTTTGTTTTTCATATATTGCTTGCCTCCTCATATTGTTTTTTTATAATAAGCGCAGCAATTGCTTCAGCTGTTGCCTCGACCAATATATCAATTACATCAAATGTTCCCGGGATTACTGGGGAGAGCTGAATAACCTCCATGACTGCAGAAAACACTACTGCAATCACAAAAGCTGTTTTAACTCTTGCTGCATTACTACCTACTGCTAAATACAAAGCAAAAACTAAAGCATATGCCCAAAGGATATCTGACATGTAATACCGGACGAGCCTGGCAATACCTCCACCGATATCACCTATCCCTGTATGTATGGGCCTTCCCCAAATTGACCTGACTGCCTCCACGAAAATCACATCTGTAGATGTGAACCAATAGATCACTGCCCCAACAAGTAGTGGAAAGATAATATTAAAAATACAAAATGCTTTTTTCTTCATATGATGCCTGCTTTCTTATTGAAAAACACGGCATATAATCCGTATCAACGCTACGTTTTAAACAAAATAACGTAACATTTAAATCATTATAACAAGGAGTTTTTCTCTCCGTTGCCCCTGTTACGGTGGCAATTTTCACTAATTATTCCTGTACTCCACTGGTCCTTAATGGTAAGTGTCCATGCTCCTTAAGAAGGCCATTCACATCAATGATGCTTCCTGGTCTTTCATTGAAAACGATCATAATCAGTGCATCTCTCTCATCTTTGGCATAGAGCTCAGACATTCCATATTTCTTCAGTGCTCTCTGTGTTTCAGAAA
>JAFPVA010000194.1 GCA_017413105.1 Butyrivibrio sp.
GAGGTCTTACCTTCTTTTTGATCAGGACCGTTACAGAGTGAAGAGAGATCGTAGTCAGCTACAATTGAGTAATCACTAGCTGATGAGACACAGAGCGAGTTATACATGTAGTTGTACTCGACTGGATTGTAGGGCTCGTAGTTGTAGCTTTCGTCAGAATAATTTGGTTGTGCAACTGTAATGCCATGAGCAGTAGCCCACTGGTCTGTATCGAGCCAGTCTGTAACATTTTCTTTGGTCTGTGTGAGTGTCAGGTAGTGGCGATCTGTATCTTTCTTGCAAGAGTCATTAAAGTAGTAATCCCAGGTTGGGTTCTCAATGAGTATAGAACTATATTCATTAGAATAATCTTCGGATTCAATGGCTTTGGCTTCTACATCAGCAGTGCCGCCTTCGACCTGGTCTATACGACTCTCCATGTCAACGTGCTCGTTCATCTTGAAAGCATCCTGAACGAGGTCCGGGTATTCTTCATAGGAGAAATCAACTCCGATGTAACCGGTAGCGTAGCTTGCAACTTCATATGGTGAAAAGAGAATGTGAAGTCCAGCGTCATCTACAGAGAAATCATAGGTTCCATCATTAAGCTTGTCCTCAAAAATATCACTTTCTTCAAAATAGAAGCTGTCAATTTCTTCAAGAGTTTCTGGGTAAGTCTTTTTAAGCCATGCTCTGATAGTTGCAGGAAACTCATCAGGGTTTTTCAGAATATCCTTGAGCTCATAAGTTTCACCTGTAACAGGGTCAATATTAAAAATGTTTGTATAATGGTTTGGATGAGCACCGCCAGCGTAGCTATAATATGCGGCAAGTATAGTGAACATCCTCTCATCAAATCTGACTATATCAACACCCATGTCGTCATTAAAATCCATGCCATCGTTGTACTCTGGATCGTACCAGGAAGCATATTCGCCGACACCGTTACTGATATCAGTTTTCCATTCAGATGTCATTTCATCAACAGTTTCAACGAGCTTTGGATATTTCTGTTTGATATCCTCGGAAAAAGTAATATCAGTGTACTGACCGGTAGCTCTTTCTACACCGTCAACCTTGGATGAGAAATGGAAGGTTGTCAGCGTAATGTCTTTTGCCGAAGCTTCGGTGTTATCGGCGCTTGCGCTGGTTTCTGCAGTTGATTCTGTGGTCAATGAAGTGTCTGGTGTCTGGCTCTCGTCAGAATCGGCTGATCTGAAGCTGCATCCAGTAGCTGTCAGGATAAAAAGAGCAGAAGCAAGTGCCATAGCTCTTTTGCTGGCAGATAGAAATTTTTTCCTCATAATAATCTCCCCGAATCCACTTGTATCATCGAAAGTGTGGATTCTTTTTCTTATTAATAAATATTTTATACTCGCTATTAATTGTGTTACGAAATTGTCAAAATGTAAAGAAATAGCGGCATATCACAAGCACATGAACGAATAAATGTATCGAAAATAGCTCAAAAGGGGCGTTTTTGGTGATTGACAGATGTTTTTATAGACTATATAATAGCAAAGTTAAAATAGCTTTTTATAGAAATAATATATCAATAAAGATGCTCATAGAGCCCGCAGTTGCGCGGTTTAATCTATTATGAAGGGTAGGTTATGAAATGGAAGAAAAGAAGAACATTTTAACTTATGAAGGACTCAAGAAGTATGAAGATGAACTTCATGAGCTGAAAGTTGTTAAGCGTAAGGAAGTAGCTGAGAAGATCAAGGAAGCTAGAGAACAGGGCGACCTTTCTGAGAACGCTGAGTACGATGCAGCCAAGGACGAGCAGAGAGATATCGAGGCTAGAATCGAAGCTCTCGAGAAGATACTCAAGAACGCTGAGGTTGTTGTAGAAGAGGACGTTGACCTCAACAAGATCAGCATCGGATGTAAGGTTAAGATCAAGGACCTTGAGTTTGACGAGGAACTTGAGTACAAGATCGTAGGTTCATCAGAGGCTAATTCACTTAAGGGCAAGATTTCTAACGAGTCACCTGTAGGTAAGGCTCTTATCGGTGCCAAGAAGGGACAGACTGTTTCAGTTGAGACACAGGCTGGCACAATCAAGTACAAGGTAATCAGCATCGAGAGATCAGAGGTTTGATTAAGGCATAATGTCAGTTGATGGCAGATGCATTTTGATTTAGCTATATTAAGATAATTATAGGGGGCCAGCGATTTAACAGATTTCGCTGGCTCTTTAACTAAGAATTTACGTAGTTTATAACGGAGGAAGAAAAGTGGCAGAGAATAATCAGCAGAACAATCAGCAGAATGCACCAGCAGAGGACGTTGGACGTCTTCGTCAGGTTCGTAGAGATAAGCTTTCTGAGCTTCAGGCAGCAGGAAGAGATCCTTTCCAGATCGTTAAGTACGATCAGACACATCACACACAGACAATCAGAGATAACTTCGATTCTCTTGAGTTTGTTGTTCCTACAGATGAAGAGGGCAAGGCAATTACAGTAGCTCTTTCGGATGTACCAGCAGAGAAGGTGGTTTCACTTGCTGGACGTATGATGTCTAAGCGTGTTATGGGTAAGGCTTCATTTGCTAACCTTCAGGACAGAGACGGACGTATGCAGCTTTATGTTTCCAGAAATGACCTTGGAGACGAGGCTTATGCTGATTTCAAGAAGATGGATATCGGAGATATCATCGGTGTTAAGGGCTTTGCTTTCAGAACTAAGACTGGTGAGATTTCAGTTCATGTTAAGGAGCTTACTCTTTTATCCAAGTCACTTATGCCACTTCCAGAGAAGTTCCACGGACTTACAGATACAGAGATTCGTTACAGACAGAGATATGTTGACCTTATCATGAATGAGGATGTTAAGGAGACATTCAAGAAGAGATCAGCAATCCTTCGTGAGATCCGTAACTTCCTTGCTGATAGAGACTTCCTTGAGGTTGAGACTCCAATGCTTGTTGAGAACGCAGGTGGAGCAGCAGCTAGACCATTCATCACACATTACAATGCTCTTGATGAGGAGAGAAAGCTTCGTATCTCTCTTGAGCTTTATCTGAAGAGACTTATCGTTGGTGGTCTTGAGAGAGTATACGAGATCGGTCGTGTATTCAGAAATGAGGGTGTTGATACAAGACACAACCCAGAGTTCACACTTATGGAGCTCTATCAGGCATATACAGATTATGAAGGAATGATGGAACTCACAGAGTCTATGTTCCGTTACCTTGCTGAGAAGGTGTGTGGTACAACACTCATCAAGTACGGCGACAACGAGATTGACCTCGGCAAGCCTTTTGAGCGTCTCACAATGAACGATGCTATCAAGAAGTATGCAGGCATCGACTTCGATACAGTTAAGACTGACGAGGAAGCTAAGGCTCTTGCCAAGGAGCACCACATTGAGTTTGAGGATCGTCACACTAAGGGCGATATCATCAATCTCTTCTTCGAGGAGTTCTGCGAGAAGAACCTGATCCAGCCTACATTCATCATGGATCACCCTCTTGCAATTTCACCTCTTACCAAGAAGAAGCCTACAGATCCTGAGAAGGTTGAGCGTTTTGAGCTCTTCATCAATACTTGGGAGATGTGTAATGCATACTCAGAGCTTAACGATCCTATCGACCAGCGTGAGCGTTTCGCTGCTCAGGATGCTAACGCGGCAGCCGGTGATGAAGAGGCTGAGCACACAGATGAGGACTTCCTCAATGCCCTCGAGATTGGTATGGCTCCTACAGGTGGTATCGGCTACGGAATTGACCGTCTCTGCATGCTGCTGACAGACAGTGAAACCATAAGAGACGTTTTACTCTTCCCGACACTTAAAAGCTTGGACAAATAAGCCCAGTATTCATGCGGGTTTGCGGGGTTGAGGAAAGAATCTGACCACATTTTGACCACAATGGGATGACCACAGTTGATTTTTACTGTTTGGTATTGACCGGGTGGCTGACCACAAAAAACTGTTTTTACATACAGAAAACTCTAAGAAATAAGAGTTGCTTTTAGAAAACAAATTCTAAGAGCAGCTCTTTTTTGTTGGCTTTTTCTTGGAAGACCCTTTCAGCACAAAAAAATGAAAGGATATAAGAACATGGAAAAAGAAAGAGAAAACAGACCGTACTTTGATGAAAACAAGAACTATCTGGATGATGAACCCAAACCGTTATTCGACAGAAAAAAGGTAATTGAAGAAAAAGTAGTGATCAAAAGGATCCGGAAAGAGTTCCTTTCCTACAAGGAAGCAGAAATTGTTTACAGTCTCCAGCACAAGAAACTTCTGGAGATGGCTGATGATTGTGGAGCTCTCTTCAGGGATGGAAATGTAGTCAGAATCAACCGCAATATCTTTGACAACTATCTGGAGAATTTCCACGTACCGGCAGGACAGTACAAGACAGGTGGCCGCTACGAGAAAAAAGCTCTTAAAGAAAGGCAGGAATGATCATGTTTGGAACGATTTGGATGTTCTCTGACCAGATAGATGATGAAGATCTGCTTTTTGCAATGAAGGACTTTGTCACAATAAAGCTGGCCCGGGAGTACTACGAAATGAGCTACAACGCTGTGATACATGCGGCTGATAAGGCAGGTGCTTTTTACAAGCTTCATAAGAAAGTTCTTATCAGCAGGGAAATATTTGAAGACTACCTTAGAAAAAATGGAAAAGATGGGAGGAGGAATTATGTGCCGAGTAATTGCTATTGCTAATCAGAAAGGTGGGGTTGCAAAAACCACAACAGCTGTGAATTTGGGAGTTGGACTTGCAAAGATGGGTAAGAAGGTTTTACTGGTGGACGACGACCCTCAGGGCAGTATGACAATCTGCCTTGGATACAGGGAGCCTGACAATCTGGAACTCACAATTGTGGATATTATCGAGAAGATTGTTAATGAAGAGGATATTCCGGAGGATTTCGCAATTCTTCATCATAGTGAAAACGTGGATGTGCTTCCTTCAAATATCGCTCTTTCAGCAGCTGAGGTTTCGCTTGTAAATGTAATGAGTAGAGAACTTGTTCTCAGGGATTATGTGGAGAAGATAAAGCACAAATATGACTACGTAATAATCGACTGTATGCCATCTCTGGGAGTTATGACAGTAAATGCCCTGGCTTGTGCAGATTCAGTACTTATACCGGTGCAGGCGGCATTTCTTCCTGTAAAAGGTCTGCAGGCACTTCTCAAGACCATATACACAGTAAAGCGCAGGCTTAATTCAAAGCTTGAAATTGAGGGAATCCTTTTAACCATGGTGGATAAGAGAACCAATTATGCTAAAGAGATCATTGAGGAAGTAAATGAAGTCTATGGAAAAACATTAAGAGTCCTTCCAACAGAGATTCCGCTTTCCATCAGGGCAACAGAGACCTCTGCCATGAGTAAGAGTATTTACGACTATGATCCTAGAGGCAAGGTTGCCAGTGCTTACACAGAACTCACTAACATCGTTTCACAGAATGCATAAGGGGGATTACGGATATGGCTAAAAGAGAAAAGATACATTTTGAGTCAGTAGACCAGCTCCTTGGGGCTCCGACTATTAAGGATGGTACTGAGGAAATAAGAATTGATAAGATCCATGCATTTAAGGATCATCCCTTCAAGGTTATTGATGATGAAAAGATGGAAGAGCTTGTTGAAAGCATTAGAAACAATGGTGTTCTCTCGCCGGTACTGGTAAGACCTGATCATGATGGTGGTTATGAAATGATTTCAGGACACAGAAGAATGCATGCTGCTAAGTTAGCTGGATTAGAGACACTTCCTGCAATAGTGAAGGAAATGGATATTGATGAAGCTACCATAATCATGGTTGATAGCAATGTTCAAAGAGAAGAGATTCTTCCAAGTGAGAGAGCTTTTGCATTACAGATGAAAATGAAATCAATGAGAAGACAAGGCGCAAGAAGAGATTTAACTTGTAGCACTGAGTGCGACAAGTTGGATGAAGGAACTTCGCGCACTGAGTGCGACAAGGTAGGAAAAAAGACTGCAGCCATTGTTGGTGAAGGTGTTGGATTAAAAGCAAGACAGGTTCAGAAGTACATACGTTTAACCAATCTTTTGCCGGAACTTCTTGAGATGGTAGATGAGAAGTCAATATCGGTCAATATCGGTTACGAGGTGTCAGCGTTCGACAAAGACGTGCAAAGGTGGGTATTTGAGTACAGGCGTGATAACGGATTCCTGAAGATGGAACAAATTGAAGCGTTGAAAAGCCAAAGAAATCTTGAGAACCTAACTCAGTACATGGTTATAAGGATCATGAATGATGCTCTGCCTGAGCCTAAGGTGAGTGGAAAAGTTATTCTTCCAGAGAAGAGGCTGAATAAGTTCTTCCCATCACATATGAGCTCAAAAGAGCGAACAGACATAATCATTGAACTTCTTACGAAATGGAAGCAGGAACAGGAGGAAACAGACAATGAAACTTGATTATCATTACGGAAGACAGGCACTCCAATATGCCATGGTAGAGATCCCGCTGCTGATGTTTATAGATGATGCCTTTGAGCCTCTTTCAATAGAGGCCAAGGTAGTCTATGGAATTCTTCTTCAGAGAATAAGGATTGCAAATAGAAATGGCTGGAGAGATGAAGAAGGAAGGCTCTACGTTATATATCCGCTTGAGCAGATGCATAAGGATATAGGACTTTCCACAAGAACTATAAGTGATGCATTAAAGCAGCTTGAAGAACTGGGGATAGTTGATATATGCGTCAGAGGTCAAGGTAAGCCAAATCTGTACTACGTTAAGAATTTTATTTATAAGGATGAAAAAAGTGATTCCAGACCTGCAAAAATTGCATGTCTGAACTAATGAAGGGAGTTAATGGGGAAATGAAGTTTGAATATTTTAACGGAAGGGAAACAGCTTCAAATTGCTATTTCATCATTCCAAAAGCACTTCAAACAGATCCGGTACTCAAGAAGTTATCTGTATATGCCAAGTATTTATATGGTCTTATGCTGGATAGAATGAAACTGTCTTGGAAGAATAATCAGGTGGATAAAGAGGGAAGAGCTTATATTTACTATTCAACAGAGAGCATCCAGCAGGAACTTGGTGTTGGTAGAAATACTGTTTTTAAACTTCTGGAGGAACTGGATACTGATAATGGCATAGGTCTTATTGAAAGAGTAAAGCTAGGGCAGGGTAAAACTTCACGCATATATGTAATGAGAATTGTAGAGGCTGAGCAGGAATTTGTTGAGGATGAATATGCGCAGGAGGATGTTCAGAAGTTTAATAATTGGGATTCAGAAGAAAAAGCGGAAGTTTCAGAAGTCCAAAATGTAAACTTCAAGAAGTTTAAAAATGGGACTTCTAGAAGTCCAAAATCTAACACTCTAGAAGTTTATAATCAGGACGCTAATAAGAATAATATTAATAAAAATATTAATAATAATCTTATCCATATCTATCCTGCTAACAGTACAGAAGTAAGGACTGATGTGACAAGACGAGATGCTGAAGAAGAGGCTTACAGAGAAATTGTAACTGAAAATATTGCACCGGACAGGCTTATCAGCATATTTCCATGCGATGAAGGTGTAGTTCAAGGGATAGTGGATCTCATGGTTGATACGCTTACTTCAACCAAAGACACGTTTATGGTGGAGAGCCAGGAAAGAAGCGCCAATATGGTTAAGAGCAGATTCATGAAGCTTGATACATTTCACGTTGAGTCTGTAATTGCCAAACTGTTAAAGCTCCCTGAACCGCCGAGGAATCCCAAGCAATATCTTATGACCATGCTCTACAATGAGCCGCTGACCATGGATGCCAGTATAAAAGCTGAGGTCAATAGGGATTGGGCCAAGATCGTCTCAGAAAAAACACAGAATAATGAGTTTGAAGAATTGATGGAGGGTTGATTATGTTTATATCAAAACTTTTGCTTAAGGCTATATTGTTACCAGTATTTCTGATGGTTTGCTTCATCAGAACATGGGTTGAGGTACTTTCCAGGATTGGTTGCGTAATCCTGGGGATCTTTTACCTTGTGATGCTTGCAATAATCGTCATGTATGTCAGCAAGCAGATGTGGGGAGCTGTAGCGATTTCTGTCGGTATGTCCTTTGGGGCATTTCTCATATCATTTGCCTCTGTTGCAGTAGGAATGGCACTTGAAGGAATTGGAGATAAGATTAGCGAAATATTAGCATCATAAGTAGGTGAAAAATGACGATTACCGTTATACATAATGTATGAAAAAGTAAAACCAATTGGATATTGTTGAAAATTTATAAACAAAGAATAAAAAATGCGATTAGTCGAATATTTTATTGCTAAAATTATGACAAGCGCTTGGATATGGCTTATAATGGGACTGTGAGGGATGAATGTCAGTTCTTTTGGAATTGGTAGACAAATGAAATTAAATTTTGAAAACTTCACGCATTAGCATTAAATTATTTCACTATTATGCCGAAATAAGTTATAGATGTCTATGCACATAGGGATTGTCCTGTTGTCAGAACCTAGAGGGGGGTTATGATATGGCAAGAACGAATGCAGTTCCGGCTGAACAAATCGTTATAACAAAGGGAAAAAAGATCATTGAACTCAATTATTGGGAAATCTATGATCATAAGGCAAACATTTACAAATGGATAAAAAGAGCATTTGATGTTGTTGCAGCATTGGCAGCACTAATTGTTTTGTCGCCAGTGTTCCTTATTACAGCGATTGCCATTTTTGTTGAGGATGGAGGCCCTATATTCTTTACACAGCAGCGTGCTGGCAAAGATATGAAGAGCTTCAAAATATATAAGTTTAGAAGCATGTATCGTAATGCGGAGGCTCAATTTGAGAAGATGCAAGCTCAAAATGAGCAGACTGGCCATGCATTTAAGATTAAGAATGATCCAAGAATTACCCATGTAGGTAGATTTATAAGAAGATATTCAATTGATGAGTTGCCACAGCTCTTTAATATCATCAAAGGCGACATGAGTGTGGTTGGCCCCAGGCCTATTCTCTATTCTCAAATGGAAGAATGTAATGCATATGAGAAACAGAGGCTTATTGTTAGACCAGGACTCACATGTTATTGGCAGGTGTGCGGTAGAGCCAAGATTAAATGGGATAGATGGGTTGAACTGGATCTGCAGTATATTCAGGATATGAGTATTAAGAAAGATATAGAGTTGATAATCAGAACGTTTCCTGCAGTGTTTGGGCAAGATGGAGCATATTGATATTAATGACAGATAACGTGAATCATTATCGGGGTTCACGTTTTTCTATTTGAGCTATAGAAAGCTTTAACAAATGAAATATAATTTGTTGGAACCTAAATTAGAGAATAAGATACTTAAGCAGACGAAAAAGATGGTCTGTCCCGATCAAGTTAAATATCGTATCATCAACGGGAAACCACGTCAATATAAAGATGAGGACATCAAAGATGTTGATTACGAGAGTGTCGTGTTTAAACGTGGGATAGTCATTGTTTTAGAGAGTCCACATAAGAAAGAATATAAGGAATTAAACAAAATAGGCCCTGCAAAAGGAAAGACGGGGAAAAACATTACTAAATTCCTTGAAGAAGTACTAAAGAGTTCTAAAGATGTTTGGCATATAGTGGAAGGGTCGGATTTTGAATTAATAATCGCTAATGCAGTTCAATACCAATGTAGTAAAGGAAAGGATTTACGCGGAAAGAATAATAGGGAAAATTCCAAAAACAGGGATTATAGATTTATTAAATACATTCTTGAAGGATGTGGTAAGGATTTGGAAGAACGCATTAGATTATTAGAGCCGGTGCTGGTTATAAATGCCTGCTCGACCTCAAACTGCTTTAATGCTGTAGTGGAATGGTATTTGCAAAGACAGTGCCGAAAAATAGGTGCTGTATATGCCGCCGTAAATCATCCGATAACATGGAATAATACTACAAGGCTTTTCCGAACGAAAGTGGTAAAAACAAATTTTCATTGATTCTGGAGCGCTATGATTGGCGTTTTTTGCTAGTGTCGTATCTTTTTACCCAATCATAAACTTGACCATAGAAAAGGCCGAATTCTGCCGCAGTGCTCTTGTAGTCATGATTATGCTCTATACAGTATTTAACAACTGCTTTTCGTTCCATGGCAGTTGTTTTTTTCTTGTTTGCAGGATCATAAACGGATCCTTTCGGGTCATAATCTTTTAACTCTTTGTTTTCGGTATAAGCCATGACCCATTTCCTTAGGGTTTCCTTCGATGGTATCTTATATTTTGCTGCTATATCTGTAAGAGAACCATTTCCGGCCAAATAATCTTCCACAACAGCAAGTTTATCAGCGACAGTATACCTATTGTTTCCCTTCTTGCCAATAAAGGCTTCTTCACCAGCTTCAAGGTATCGTGGTACCCACTCATTAAGCATTGATTTGCATGCAGATGCATTAAAGGTGATACCATATTTATCACATATCTCCTTGTGTGAGAGTTCACCTTCGAGATAATCTTTGCAGGCTGCTATTTTAGTATGCGCAGAGTACTTTGCCATGATAATCTCCCTATGATGGATAATCAATCCATAAGAAAATGATAACACAAAATAAAGTTATGAACAGCATAGCTCGCTACATAATCTGCGCTTTTTCTTATGACAAAAACCTATATATAGATTATAATAAAATAGTAATTAAATTCACGATTTGTTGAATGTATGGGTTGGGGGAGATGAAAAAAGAGTACTTACTATAGGAGACCATTTAGTAAGTAAATCATAACTATTTTTCTATATGCATTCTTAGATTTCAAGAGTTTATCATACATCTTTGCTTGCGCAAAATCCTCTATTTCCCATAAAACTGTATTATTAATAATCGTAGTTTTTATTATGGAATATTTTTGAAGGTTCATTCTGTGGGGACAGAATATTGTTTAAGAAATTGAAGAGAACTGTGTGAAAGAGATAACGGTTGAGGAGGTATTACATGACAGTAGTTTATGTTAGCGATGATAACTATGCTCATTTGTTGGGGATATCACTGACATCCCTTTATGAAAATAACAAGGATGAAAACATATTAAATGTTTTTATCATAGACGATGGCATTTCAGAGGAAAACAAGAAAAAGATAGATGTTACAGCGAGACGCTTTGGTCGCGAAGTAGACTATTTTAAGGCAGATATGGTTATATCAAACAGCAAGATGGGAAAGTGGCCTAAGAATATCTTTTACAGACTGTACTTTGTTTCTATATTTGGGGATAAGTTATCGGATAAAAGGGTCCTGTATTTAGACTGCGACACTATTGTAGCAGATAATTTGCAGGAGTTATGGAAGACGAACCTGGAAGGAAATGCCTGCGCAGCTGTTTATGAATGCATGGGAGAGAGGCATAAAAAGAATTGTATGGTCAAGAAAACGCTTCCGTATTTTAATTCGGGAGTATTACTTATGGATGTTCAGAAGTGGAAAGAACTGGATGTGGAAAACAAGGTACATAAGATTCTAGAGCTGAACGCTGACACAAAGATGGAATATCCGGACGAGGGAATAATAAATTATCTTCTAATGGGAAATATTAAACCACTAGATCCTCGATATAACCTGACCACGATAAAGTGCGTATTTAATTATAAAGAACTAAGGATGTATCGCAAGTCTAGATTTATGTATTCTGAGAAAGAATATATAGAAGCTAACAATAATCCTGGCATCATACATTATACAAATAATTTCTTGGTAAGAAGACCGTGGCAAAGTGGAGTTAAGCATAGTCATCCGTTGGAAGAATATTTTGTCAAGTATAAGAATGATTCTGAGTGGAAGGACATAAAAACATCGGAAGAGCATGTTGGATTGCCCAAGAAGATTGTTAGGATGGTATTTGATGTAAATGGAATGCTATGCACAGTGCTAACTGGCTTTATTTATTCATATATAAAGCCGTTAAAATATGACAAACTGATTGTTACAAAGGATTGATTTTGGGTTTGATATGTATCAGTCGTAAGTAAGGGGTCAAAAGATGGCTGACGCTAGAGAAAAAGATGCTATTTACAATATATGCAGACACGCAAAGGTAATCTCGTTTGATGTGTTTGGTACACTTATAACTAGGGATGTTGTTGACCCTGATGATGTATTCCGAATTGCAAAGTCAAAGAAAAACGGACAAGATGTAGATGTGGAAAGTAAAGAAGGCCTTGAAGCTCTATTCCAAGTTGAAAATTCTCTTGTTCATCCAATTGATGACATGATCGCTGTTATGAGAAGGCTAAGGCAAGATGGAAAAGAGATTATCCTAACATCTGATATGTATTTGAATGCTCATATGATCGAGAATTTGCTGACAAAGATTGGTGTTATCAAAGGCGTTGATTATGACTGGCTGTTCGTATCTAGCGATTACGGATGTACTAAAAAAGATGGTGGATTGTATAAGCAGATCCAGCAGAAGACTAAAGTTGGCTTTGGAGATATAGTTCATATTGGTGATGCAATAAGAAGTGATTTTTTAAAGCCTCGTATGCTTGGAATCAAAGCTATATGGGTCAAACAGGAGAAAAGTGTATGTGTTCCGAAAACTCGTAGTGATGAAATACGGAATCTGAATAGGTTTATTGCAAACCATATATCAGAAGAGAATTATGAATATGTAATTGGATATAAACATTTTGGCCCTCTGCTATATGGCTTTGCCAATTGGTTAAATGAGAGAATTTCAGAAAAAAAAGAACCTGCATATTTTCTTTCAAGAGAAGGATATATCTTTCTTAAAGCGCTCGAAATAATGGGAATGAAGCAGGATAACATGAAATACATGCTGGTCTCTAGAAGAAGTATAATTGGTTCATTGCTCTGGATACATGATGATGCTGACGAGATGATCAAAAGCCTGCGAATCGACAGAAAGATAATCTTTGAGAAAGTCATTGCACTCCTGAATGTTCAGGAGTGTTTAAAAAATGATGCAGCATCGAAAAATTTATTGGGAAGAATATATGCTACTTCAACTGAGATTATCCATGATGAAGAAACATATTCGTTTATTTCCAAGCATATATTGGAGATTAAAGAGAACTCGAGAAAACAGTATGGTGCAATGGAAAAGTACTTTGAATCTATTGGATTTGACGCTCATGATGACTGTATAATGGTCGACGTTGGGTGGGTGGGCACCATGCAGCGTTATCTAAATGATTATATAAAAACAAGAAATAACGCGAAGAGAATAAAGGGTTTATACCTTGGGGTACATAGCAATAACTATCGTGAGGATCCTAAAGAAGGTTATTTATTCAATGGGGATAGTGTAAAAAAGCAACGAGACATATTTACATTTGTTGGATTATTGGAAAGCGTTTTTTCTGAGCAAGATGGAAGCGTGAAGCATTATTGGAATAAAGGCGACTCCTGCGAGGTAGAACGTTGTGGATACGAATATGGAGAAAATGATGCAAAGAAAATCAATATGATTCAGCAAGGGATGCTGGACTTTGTTGGGGATATGTATAACAGTGACATAAGGCATATTTTGATTTTTGATCAGTATCTTTCTACTTTCAATTTGCTTAAATTTGGTAATAGTCCATCGAAAGAGGATCTTGACTTCTATAAAGGGCTGGAATTTACAGATGAGTCATATAGCTTGAACTCTGGATTTGGATTAAAAACATTATCTATTAGGGATTTAAAAAATAATTTTATGAATAGTATTTGGAAGACGGCTTATCTTAAATGCACATTTGGCAGTTGGTTTCCAGCAAAAGTATTCTATGATTGCTTGTATGGGCTTAAGAAAAATACCTGAGATTAGTTATGGATAATAAAAATGATTTACTTACTGAGAATAAGAAATATCTAGAAAAGACCCAATCGACCTCATATAAGATATATGAGTCTATTGGGTTGTTAGTAAAGCCTCTTCTTGTAGGGAATTTTTCTGAATTTAAAAGTATCTTTAAAAGAAAAAAGATAAATATTCAAATACGTGCTAATACGACAGGAAAAACAAGGTATCCTCAGAAAAAAACAGAGTATTTGAACGAAAGAGTTGCTGTATATACTGCACTCTTTGGAAATATTGATACGATTATGGAACCGCTTGTTGTAGATCCTAATTGTGATTATTACGTAATCACAGATCAGAATTTGCCGGACAATAGTACTTGGAAAAATAAGAATGTTGATTTATCTATTGTTGATGGGTTCAGCAACAGGGAAAAGAACAGATACTATAAGATGCATTCATATGAACTTTTTCCGGAATATGCGTATTGCGTTTATTTGGATGCGAATATCAATATATATGGAAAACTATCAGAGCTGATTCAATATGTGAATCCGGAATCGGGAATTGGGATTCATAATATGCCTAACAGGGGCAATGTGTATGAAGAAATATTTGCCAGGAGTTTGATAGATCCCAGAGATGGCGATGTTCTTAATCGTCAAAAGAATGATTATAGGCAGATAGGATTCATTAATGAGGAAGGCATGTTTGAGTGCAATGTGATTATCACTAAAACTGGGGAAGTAAGTTCAAAGATAATGAATAGATGGTGGGAAGAATATAAAAAATATCCGGCAAGAGATCAGGTATCATTTCCTTTCATTTTGTGGAAGCTTGGAATTCCGCAGGATAAAATCGGAATAATAGGAAATTGTGTGAGGTTAAATCCATACTTTAGAATAAAAGAACATGTAATACTGTAGAATGGGATTGCCATATGAATTTTTATTTACAGCTGTTAGGAATCGTAGTTATCCTAAGCTTCTTGGAATTTAAGATAATCAATAATGAAAAGCAGGTCCTCTTATTTGTTAAAAGAGGATTCTTTCCTTGCGTATTATTGTGCTTCGTAGCAGGATTACGAGCATTAAAGGTTGGGAAGGATAATTATAGCTATTCAAGATATTTCCTTAAAATGACATTCGAAAGAGTTCATTTTTTTAATCCTAACTTTCATTGGATATATAATCTATGGGACTTTATTATAAGACAGTTTACAGACAATGTTTTTGTGTTTAATTTCTGTTGCGCAATTGTGATATATATTGCATTGTATTTTTTTGTTACAAGGTATTCTTGCGATGAACGCGTTTCATTAGTTTTGTTCATCACATTGGGCATCTTTTTTAATTCTATGAATCAGACAAGACAAGCATTGGCAACGGCTATCTTGCTGTTTGGGTTTAAGTATGCAGTAGAAAAAAAGCTTTTTAAGGCGATGGTACTATGCTTTATTGCTGCATTTGTACATAATATAGCGGTAGTAATGATTCCGATATATGCTTTTGTTTGCTTAGTACCCCGAATTGGGCCAAGAATAGTGGCATTCTTTTCGGGCGCATCTATAGTAATTGCACTAGGTTATAACAGATTGATAAGGATATTTGTTAGCATTTTCCCTAAGTACAGATACTATTTAAAATTCTCGAAATTGTTTGTTGAAAGAAGAAGTATCTATAGATATGCTGATTTTTTTATGGCACTCATTTTACAGATTGTACTTGTTTATGGTCTGTATAAACTGAGATTGCGAGAGGCAAATGAAATAAGAAATGGTGAAAAAAATGAAAATGATACTAGCAATGTAAATGATGATTACGGCAATATATTGGCTTGTATGAATGCTGTTTATCTGTGCATGACGTATTTGATTCTTAATGGTGATATTTTTAATCGATTAAAATCATTGTTTGTATATTGGGTACTTTTAACAATTCCATTCATAATAAAGAAATACTTCAGTGATAATTGGGTTATAAAAGTCTTGGTATGTGTTGTATCAATAGCGTACATGTGGAGGCTTGGGGTACATGACGGAGATGGTGTAATTCCATATAAGTTTTTCTTTGACTGGGAGGATGTTCTATTTTGAGACTTGTCAATAAAGCGCTACTTATGCTTCCGTCATTCGTGGCAGGTGGGGCAGAAAGAGTTCTTATAATAATAGCGAATGCCATGGCTGAAAGAAGTATTGAGACTACTATCGTGGTGTTTGATAAGGATTCGGAATTTTATAAATTAGCAAATAATATTAAGCTTGTACGTTTAGATATGCCAGAAATAAAGAAAGGTGGTTATAAGAAGTACTATAGAATGCCTCATAATGTGAGAATAGTTAGATCTGTTATCAAAGAGGCGAATCCTGATGTTGTTATATCGTTTTCTTATATAACTAATGTCATAGCTTTACTTGCTTGCAACAAAATAGATAAAAAAGTTGTGATATCAGAACGAACAGATCCTATCAGATATAATAAATTACAGCGGTTGTTCATGAGTCTTTTGTATAGAAGAGCAGATGGTTTTGTTTATCAAACCAATGCCATAAGAGGAAGATATTCAAATAAATATGGAATAAGTAATAGCGTAGTTATATATAATCCAATTACCAGAGATCAGATAGGGGAGAGAAAAAACAGGGAAAAAACAGTGTTGTCTGTAGGACGTTTGATTCCTGAAAAGAATCATGAACTTTTAATTCGTGCATTTGCTTCTTCTGAAAAGCTTAACGACTATAGTTTGCATATATATGGTGATGGACCTTTAAAAGAACAACTGAAAGAATTAATCAAATACTTGAACGTTGAAAATAGAGTTAAGCTTTGTGGGGTTGAGCTGGATCCTATTAAAAATCATAATGGGGCAACCGTTTTCGTATTGAGCTCATATGTTGAGGGATTCCCTAATGTACTTATTGAGGCCATGGCCAATGGAATTGTATGCGTTGCATCAGATCTTGAATCAGGTGTAGTGAAGGAGATAATTCGGGATGGAGAAAACGGATATCTGTTCAGAAACAGAGATGTGGATGATCTGCGAAATAAACTCGAAAAAGCGGTTGCTTGTTCGGAGGAAAATAAGCGGATTGAGGTGAATGCTAAGAGAGTATATGATGATATGAACGTTGACCTTATAGTCGGAAAATGGATTGACTATATACAATCGTAAAGCGCGTAGGTGAATATGAATATTGGCATAGCAACAGTTTTTAACAGTATGAATGATGGAAGCTTTTGGCAATCGATGATGCTTAAGAGAGAATTAGAAAAACGTGGGCATAGAGTTTCCTTCTTAAAAGTGCCAGATAATCCGGAAAGACCAGCATTAACAGCGACTATTATTGGAAGAATTGCTAAATATCTAATAAGGGATGGGGTCACAGGATGTTATAAGTACATTTTAAGTATTAAAGAGTTTGCTGAAGACCAGAAGCAATTTGATGAAATTAAGGTTGAGGAAGCCGGAAAACTAGATCTTATCATACTTGGTAGCGATATGATTTGGTGCCGAGAAGGAAAGCCGTATTTTGACAAGTATCATGAATTTTTTTGGGGAGAATTATTTCATAACGTTCCTATTGCTACATACGCAGGCTCATGTGGAAGTATGCATGACGTTGCCGATAGGGAATGGCTACAAAAGGCAGTTGGTAGATGGAAAAAGATTTCTGTAAGGGATGATAACACATATAGGATTATAAAAGAAGGTACAGAAGCTGACATCAATATAGTATGCGATCCAACCTTGTTGGTAACTGCTGACGAATACAGGTCTCTTATGAAGGGATATGTTAATAGTGAAAGATATATTCTTCTTTACATGTTTTCAAATCTGACATCAGAGCAAGGAAAGCAGATTATTAGTTTTGCAGAGGAGAAAAAGTTAAAGATAGTATCATTGATAAGGCGGCAGCGAAATATGCCAAGAAATAGTGCATTTGTGGCAGTTAACAGCCCATACAGGTTGATTGAGTACTATGCAAAGGCTGAATATGTAATAACGGACACATTTCATGGAAGTATTTTTGCAATTTTATTTGGTAAGGATTTTGTAACTATAAATCATGGAAAGACGCAGGTAAACGAAGTTGTAACGTCATTGGGATATGCAGATAGAATTGTTGACAAGACAGCTCCGTTTTTACCGAAATTAGTCGAATCTGTAGATTTTACTGTTAACCAGCATAAGCTGGATTTGCTTAGAGCAAAATCTATAGAATACCTGGAGAATTGCTTGGAATGAATGATAGTGATATCTATAAGGTAATAATGTAAATGAGAACGAAGCGATTATTGCGAAATACTTTTTTTAATCTCTTAGAAGTATTGGTAACCATAATATGCGGAATGATTGTTCCTAGGCTGATCTTGAACAATTATGGATCTGCTTATTATGGAGTTAGTTCTGCAATTACACAGTTTCTATCAGTAGCTTTTTTGCTTAGAGCTGGAATTGGTGGCGCCGTTAAGGCAGCTCTTTATAAGCCTATTGCAGATAATGATATAGAGAAGATAAGTGCGATAGCCAATGCAGCTAATCACCATATGAGACGCGTTTGCGCCTTTTTAAGTGGCTTTGTGGTTCTGATGTCAATTGGTTATCCTTTTTTTGTTATTGATGTATTTGAATGGGGATATACATTTCTGCTATTCCTTATAATGAGCATTAGTGTTTTTTCAGAAAATTTTTTTGGGATCACATATATTTGTATCCTAGAAGCAGATCAAAAATCGTGGATATATAGTGGACTTAGATCGTTATGTGCTTTATTGAACACAATTATGGCGTGTATACTCATCGCTCTTAAGTTGGACTTCTGCATGGTAAAAGGGGCGACCACGATAATATATGGTATTTATCCGATAGTAATTTTTAATTATGTTTATAAACATTATGGTTTGAATAAGAGTGTTAATCCCGATTTTTCGGCACTTGCACAACGATGGGATGCTTTTTGGAATCAGACTGCAGAATATGTAAATAATAATACCGACATAGTATTGTTGTCTGTTTTTTCTAATGTATATGAGGTGTCGGTATATAGTCTGTACAACTTGATAATTGGTTCTGTTAGAAGATTAGTTGGAACTTTAACATATAGCTTGGAGTCTGCGTTTGGAAATATGTTAGCAGAATCAGAACATGATCAATTAGAAAGGGCATTAGGCATTGTTGAAACGATAGTTTTTTCAATTGGAACAGTAATATACACTTCGACAGGGCTGCTTATATTTGACTTTGTGGCTATATATACTCGTGGTGTTGAAGATGCAAATTACTATAGACCTGTATTTGGTTTGATTATGATTCTGGCTTGCTTTCTGTATGGAGTTCGAACTATCTATGATTCATTAATCAGGGCTGCAGGTCATTTTAGGCAGACTAAGAAGATTGTTGTATCAGAAGCTGTAATAAATTTGTTAGTGTCACTGATTTTAGTGAATAAATTTGGAATGGTTGGGGTTGCAGTTGGAACGTTTTTAGCCTCTATTATCAGAGCGTATTTATGTGCCAGATATATTGATCAGGAATTATTCAAAAAAAAGAGTTATCGGTTTTGGGTTAAGGTGCTTGTGTCAGCACTTGAGAGTGGTATTGTAGTAGGCATTTTTGCCTTCTTCAATGTGCATGGTGTAACAGATTGGGTGCATTGGATAATAAAGGCAGTAATTACAACTTTTACTACAGGTGGTGTTGTACTTCTTTTTGACTTGTTCTTTTTCAGAAATGATATAAAGGCCATACTTAGAAAAATAAGAAATGCTATGAGGTGATTCTCAATGAATGTTATATATTGGAGAGATAAGTATATTAGATTTTTTAAGTACCATAAGTATCAAAAGAAGTTTGGCTTTTCGTCGTGGCATATGGAGCCTGTGAGCTCTAAACCCTATGTTCATGATGTGATTGAGTATGTGAAAAACGATGGCAAACAAGGGGATACAATTGTTGAGTGTGGTTGTGGCCTTGGAGATATAATTGCAGATTCGGCATTTATAGGGTTTAAACGAAAGGGGTTAGACTGTAAAAGAGAGGTTATTAATGCCGATGAAGAGATATTTCGTAAAGCGATACAGGATGGGGAGATTAGCTTTGAAATTGGATCTTTTGAAAGTGTAAAGGGCGAAAAAATAGACTACTACATTGCTCTAAACTTTTTGCATAACATAGAACCAGATCAAGTAAAGAATATGTTTGAGGAAGTGCTGTCTTGTAATAAGATAGGGCAAGTTATAACTGATTCTGTGAATAGTAGTAGTTATCCATATAATCATGATTTTGATTACATATGCGATTATGGTTATTCGAAAAGGTGCCTGGGAGAATATAAGGTTCAGAACGGAATTCGTAAAATAATGGTTTATGGGAAAAGCCAATGAAAATATGTGATTTGAAAAAATGCACAGGCTGTGGGGCGTGCAGGGCAAGTTGTCCTAGAAAATGCATTACGATGGGGGAGAGTGATAATACAGGAACCATACGCCCCATGATCAATGAAGCAGACTGCGTTGAATGTGGGCTGTGTCAAAGGGCATGCCATGTTTTGTGTAATGTTAGTAGTAGTAGACCGTTAAAGTGCTACGCTGCGAGAAGTGCAGATGAATTGCTGAAAAATAAGGGGGCATCTGGAGGCATTGCATCTTTGATGTATAAGTACATGGTTAATAGGAATATCTTTTCAATGGGAACTTACTTTGATTCCTACAGTTGCGTTGGCTATAAAGAAGTATGTTCTGAAGAAGATATTGAATGGGCAAGAGACTCTAAGTATGTGTATTCAGATATGATAAATGTATTTGAAGCATATAAAGAAAAGCTTGTGGACGGCATGGAATGTGTTTTTATCGGATTGCCATGTCAGGTTGCAGCTTTAAAAAGGTATTTGGAGTTTCAGAAAGTAAATCAAAGCAGGATTATCTTTGTAGATATTGTTTGTCATGGGACTCCAAATTTTAAGCATCTCAGAGAACATCTAAACTATATTGAAAGAAAAAAAAGAAAGATAGTAGACGAAGTTCATTTTAGACAACCTAAGTCAAATTACAGTTTTTCCTGCTATTCGGCTGGCAAGAAGATATGGTCGCGAACAATGCATGGCAATGATACATATTTCAGAGGATTTTCTTTGGGATTGTTCTTTCGTGAGAATTGCTATAGCTGTTCCTATGCCAATACAAATAGAGTATCAGACATAACATTAGGTGATTATTCTGGTCTTGGTACTGTAGAGAAATTTGTAGGTGACAAAAGTCAAATGTCATTGGTTTTATGTAATACAGAACGAGGTATTGAATGGTTTAATAAGCTATGTAATGAAGGAATGGTCGAGTACTATTTAAGACCCATAGAAGAAGCTATTAATGCTCCGGGGAATCCGCAATTAAGGGTGCCTTCTTCAAAGCCGATACAAAAAGAAATGTTTGACGGATTATACTTAAGAACTTGCGATTTTGAAAAGTCTGCGAGACGTGCAATGAGAAATCTTTTTATAAAGTATTATTTTTATCTTCCAATAGAAGGATTGAAATATGTAATAAAACGAATTGTGCCAAATAGGATGAAAAGAGTGATAAGAGAATTGGGAGAATAGTTATTTGAGCGACTACAAATATTTACTGAGATTTGATGATATATGCCCAACAATGGATTGGAATCAATGGAATAGAGCGGTTGAGCTGCTAGATCGATATGGCATAAAACCATTAATAGGCGTGATTCCATCATGTGCAGATCCAAAGCTGAATATCAATCCAGAAAGAAGTGATTTTTGGCAATATATTAAGATGCTGCAAGAAAAAGGATATACCGTTGCGATGCATGGATTTGAACATGTGTATCGGACTAAAAACAAAGGGATTGTCGGTGTAAGCAAACAGTCTGAGTTTGCAGGATTATCTTATGAGAAGCAGTATAAAATGTTGGAAGAAGGTAAGAAAATTCTGCATGAAAATGGAGTTGATACAGATATTTTTTTTGCTCCTTCACACTCATATGATCGTAATACTCTAAAGGCATTAAATGAATTGGGGTTCCAGTGGATATCCGACGGAAAAGGGTTAAAGGCAGATTATTATAAAGGATTGAGGCTTTTGCCGTGTATTAATCATGCTATGCCAAAGAAAAGACTTGGAAAGTATATAACTGTTGTTTGCCATGCTAATGAATGGACAAAAAAAGATGGATTTGATGAGTTAGATGTTTTTTGTAAAGAACATCAGAAAGAAATAGTGGATTTTGTGACATTTAAGCAACAGCCAGTTGGAAATCATATCTTCAATTTTGTTGTTGAAAAGATGGTTGTTGGCTACCAGAGGTACATAAAGAAATATAGATGAATATACAATAGCAGCAAATCCGATTTTGGAAAAAGGGGGATGTTGTGACAAGAGAACTTGATATTATCAAAAAGGCAATAACAGATAAGAATTATAGATTTCTGTATTTGGAATCCAAAGGGTTCTACAGGTATATGGATGATGAGGAATTAATAAGGAAAATATACAGGATTAGAATGGGTAAAGAAGTGGATTTGGAGAATCCTAGAACCTTATGCGAAAAATTGCAGTGGCTTAAGCTTCATGATCAGAATGAACTGTATCATAAGTTGGTGGATAAGTATGAAGTGAAAAAATGGGTATCAAATAAGATAGGGCCGGAGCATGTGGTCCCTTGCTATGGAGTGTGGGATTCTGTTGATAATATTGAGTATTTTAAGATGCCACAGAAGTTTGTGCTAAAGTGTACACATGATTCAGGTGGGATTTTTTACTGTGACAAATATGAAACTGATTTTAAACAGCTTAAGAAAAAGATTCGAAAGCATCAGGCAAATAGCGTTTATTGGAATGGTGGAGGAAGAGAATGGGCGTATAAAGATGTAGTGCCTAGAATACTGGGAGAAGAGTACATACCTGAATTAGGAAATAAGGATTCTATTGAATACAAAGTAACATGCTTTAATGGTAGAGCAGAATTCGTAACAATCTGTAAAGGTGTTGCTCATGGTGATTTTTCGGAAAGATTTAATGACCACTATGATAGAAATTGGAATAAATTGCCTTTCTATGTGAATTATAAAAGCTCCGGAGAAACTATTAGCAAACCTGGCTTTATGGATGAGATTATAGAATATGCGGAAACACTTGCAAAAAATATCCCTCAGGTTAGAGTGGATGGATATTACATAAATGGGCGGTATTTGTTTGGGGAAATGACCTTTTACACATGGAATGGTTTTATGAAGTTCGAACCGGAGGAGTGGGATACTATCTTGGGAGAGCGGCTGGATTTGTCAGAAATAGCACGGAATAAAATTATTAGCTTCGTTCCAAAGGAAAAGAAAGAGGATTTAAACTGAGTACAATTTTAAATTTGCACCCTCTGCGTCACTTTTTGCCACCAAATATCACTAAGTTCATCCGATTTGCCACCAACTGCATATTTTCAAGTGTTTTCAGGCATGATATTATTATAATGCGCCAAGAAATGTGAGATGCGAAAAGCACCAAACATTTTGAGGCGTATTTCTTTTGCAAAAGAATAACCCTTTCTGGATCAAGTATTTGGTATTGTGCACAGAGCATCAGCCACCGGGACGTCACGGAGGCTGGTGCTCATTTTAATTTGAGAATAATCGGAGGAAACTATGGATAACTTTAATACAACAGATATGGAGAACTACGCAAAGAAGATGGATGAGAGGTTTGCAGACAAAGCTGCTGATAAGGCTGACTACCAGGAGTTTAAAGGTGCTTTCAAGGATCTGGTTGAGAAGACCTTTGTAGACAAGGGCATCCATGATGTTGAGGTTGAGAACCGCCTTGTTGATAAGGTCAATGAGACATACGATGCTTTCACAATCAAGCATACCGGTTCAGATGTGGGTGTGAACATCAGCGTTACTGAGGCTTATTCAGCATATGCCAAGGATGAGGCTGATATCAAGACAATCGCCAATGCCATGGTGAACAGAACTGTCGAGGCACTTCTGAACGCACCTGTGATCAGCGACGGCATCAATGACATCCAGAACTACGATGTCATGAAGAACAAGCTGGTCATGGAGGTTGTTTCTGCTGAGACCAACGCAGAGCTTCTTGAGACTGTTCCCCACAAGGACATTGAGGACATGGCTGTCATCTATCGCTTTGATGTAAAAGACATTGTTGGCGAAGGCGCGACTGTCATCGTGACCAACAAGATGCTTGATAACTATGGCATCACTCCTGATCAGCTTCATGAGGATGCAGTGAAAAATGCTCCTGAGATCAGACCTATCGTCATCCAGGGCATGGCAGAGGTCCTTGCAAAGCAGATGGGTGTTGAAGAGATGGAGATGCTTGGTCTTAATATTCCACCGGAGCAGGAGCAGATCTTTGTGGCATCCGTTCCGGACAATGTTCATGGTGCCGGAATCCTTGCTTATGAGGATTTTATGGATAAGGCATCTGAGCGTGTCGGTAATCAGTCGTTTTTTATTTTACCCAGCAGCATCCATGAGCTTTTGATCGTCCCTGACAACGGAATGATGGATCTTCATTCCCTTGAACAGATGGTAAGGGAGGTCAATGCGACTACCGTTGATCCTTCTGAGAAGCTTACTGACAACGTTTACCACTACGATGCCCAGGATAAGGTCTTTGAGCTTGGTGAGAAGTATGTGGAGCGTCAGGCAGCTAAGGAAAGAGGCGAGGTAAAAGAGGCTGGAGCAAAGAAGTCTCTTCTTGGTGAGCTTAAGGCAGCCAAGGCTGAAGCAGCAAAAGAGCCTCATAAGGATGTGATTGATAAGGGCGTAAAGTCCAAAGGTGATGTGGCAATCTGACATAAAGTCGTTCCTCTTTATAAACTGGCGCTGGCCTGTGGTATATCCCGGGCTGGCGCCAATTTTCAAAAGAATCTGTTTAAAGGATGGGAGATAAGCATGAGCAGAGATAGAAAAAAGCAAAGAGCAAACAAGAAAAAATATGGAGAAAGACGGGCTTTGAACTGTTCAAGGTTCACTGACAGGGACTTAAATCCCATTCCTACGGGAGATATTAAGCCACAGAACTGTAAGACTCCGTGTCCATACGGAGTTGGGAAAACGTTCTGCTTTCCCTGCATGGGCAAGATTATGGATGAACACAATAAACTGAGAAAGGTGGCATAAAATGAAGGATTTAGATATAAGAATCAATCTGGACCCGGTAAATGACAAGATAGTGAATTTTCCTGTCAGAAATAATCCTGCAGATGGGAAAAACGTCAAGAACCAGAAGGGTATCGTTATTGGAACTGATGGCAAATACCGTACAGTAGATGAAGATGAGGCTGAAAGAATCATGACAGCTCTCGAATATACTGGGTTTGCAAAGAGTTTATCTGAGGATTATGTAATGGTGTTCTCATCAGAAAGCATCATCAATGCAGAGTTTTCAAGATATTTGGTAGGAAGCGTGCTTGTCATGAAAATAGGCAGGGATGCCAAACTTAAGGATATCACTGACTTTGACGTTGATATGATGCGTACATTTTTCGCGACAGATCTTGTAACTCTGACATATGGAAAAGAGAAATTCGATGCATATCCTCTTGAATATGAGGATGCAGCGTGAGGTAACTGCCTATGAATGAAGAAGTTTCACAAAAGACTGTCCGGTTTGCAATAAATACCGGCAAGGTCACAGGGCGTGTCCTCTGGAAATGCCTTAAGGCATATATAAGGCACCGGCAGAAGAAAAGACTTACTGCCGGAAAAGGAGAGCAGACTGTAAAGCAACTGGTAAAGCAGGGGCAGGGAGCATCCAGCATGGAAGTAAGCGGAGAGAGCATCAGGGATTTCAAGCGTATAGCAAATAAGTACGGAGTTGATTTTGCCATTGTAAAAGACAAAACGGCAGATCCGCCGCGCTATACATGCTTTTTCAAGGCGAAAGACATGGATGCCATTACTGCTGTAGTAAAGGAATACTCTGCTAAAGTAGTAAAACTTCAGGCAAAGCCAAAGCCCAGCCTGCTTAAGGAACTTAAGAAGCTGAAGGACGAGATTGCCAAGGCTCCACGCAAAATAAAAGAGAAGTTCAAGGAGAATGTCAGATGAGCAAAAAGACTAAAAAACTGATTATCCTTAACATCCCTTACTTTCTGGTGGGGCTTTTTTGTACCAATCTTGGAGAAGCATGGCGTATAGCCTGGGGCAGCAATATGTCTGAAAAGGTCCAGGGACTTGTGCTATATGGAGGATTTTCAAAAGCATTTGCGAATATCCTTCCAAGCCTTCATCCCTTTGACCTGACTGTTGGTATCGTCTGCGGTCTTGCGTTAAGGATTGCGGTCTATATCAAAGGGAGAAATGCCAAAAACTTTCGCCACAATTCAGAGTACGGCTCAGCAAGGTGGGGAAAACCGGAGGACATAGAACCATATGTGGATCCGGAGTTTAAGAATAATGTCATTTTATCCCAGACGGAGAGGCTGACTATGAACTCAAGGCCCAAGCTTCCCAAGTATGCAAGGAACAAAAACGTCCTTGTAGTAGGTGGCTCCGGTTCAGGTAAGACGAGGTTTTTCATTAAGCCAAATCTTCTGCAGCTCCATAGCAGCTATGTTTTAACCGATCCCAAGGGAACCCTCATAGGAGAAGTGGGCAACGTGTTTGTGAAGGCAGGCTATAACGTTAAGGTGTTCAATACCATTAACTTCAAAAAGAGCATGCATTTCAATCCGTTTAACTACATCCACTCGGAAAAAGATATCCTGAAGCTGGTAACTACGCTAATGGCTAACACCAAAGGCGAAGGAACTCCGGGAGATCCTTTCTGGGAGAAGGCCGAGAAGCTCCTTTACACGGCACTTATCGGTCTTATTTATTATGAGGCTCCTGAAGAGGAAAAGAACTTCAACACACTTGTGGAGTTCATCAATTCCATGGAGATACGAGAGGATGATGAGTCATTCAAAAACGCAGTGGATATCCTGTTTGAGAGGCTTGAGAAAAGAGATCCGAATCACTTTGCTGTAAGGCAATATGCAAAATATCGCCTTGCTGCCGGCAAAACAGCAAAATCGATTCTTGTGAGCTGTGGTGCCAGACTTGCGCCATTTGATAGTGCAGCGACACGTTGTCGCATACAAACCCAAAGTGGGATAATTCCTGCAATGGGGTAAAAGTGACAGAAAGAGAAATCTTTCTAACTGATATTTCGAGGAGTGGAATGATGGGGTAACGCCTTGAAACGCTCCCTCTGATACTGCGTTGGAAGAAACAGAGTGCATTCTCTGGGACTGACACAGCACGCTGAAGTCGGCTGTATGCATCCGCTACTACTACAAAGTAGGGCAAATCCGAACCAGAGGTGGTCGGGGATGTTAGGTCGGGAGTCCATAAAATATCTATGCTCAGAATGCGGGGTGACAACCGCTGGCAAAAGTCTGAATGTACGGACCTAGAACGGGATATGGTAGAAATGCCATAGTCATGAAAATGACGTGTGTGAGGTAGAGTAAGATTTGTCGATATGAAATACCTTGCAGTGTTACAGGCACTGGAAAGCACACAGGTCTAAAGGACTGAGCTAAGGGTAATAATGCACGGATAGAAATATCGGAACGTGGAAAGCCTTGGAACGTGTAGCAAATGCATGCGTTAAAGCGGTGAGTGTGAAAATTGTGTCGCCTATCGGAGGTGCAATATAACCATTCTTAATCCGAGGTGAAAGAGCAGCCATGTTACCTAAGAAGCTACGAATAAAGTAAGTAGTGGAGGGAAGGGCTGTAGTCAGCAAACATTAAACAAACCATTAACAGTAAACAGATTATAGGTTCGAGTAGGACTAAGAAAGGCGAAAATTTCAAGAAAGAAAAGGAATTTTACAAGCCAACTATGGCAACAGAAAAGGCAAAGAAAAAGGCTAAATTAAGACACGCGGAATACTATGACTTTCAGAAAGTACAAGACAAACTATATAGGGACAGCGAAAACGGCAAGACATTCAAGCGCCTTGTCGAAGTAATAGCAATGCCTGAGAATATTAGGCTCGCCTATAGAAATCTGAAAAGGAATAGTGGAAGCAGAACTCCAGGCACGGATGGCAAAACAATAACAGCATTGGCAAGGCTAACGGACGAGGAACTCATATCTAAGGTGCAAAATAAGCTCAGATGGTATGTTCCGCAAAGCGTCCGAAGAGTAGAAATTCCAAAAGGAAACGATACTTCGAAAACACGACCTCTGGGTATTCCAACCATAATGGACAGGCTTATACAACAATGCGTATTACAAGTCCTAGAGCCGATATGCGAAGCAAAGTTCCATGACCACAGCTATGGCTTTAGACCCAATCGTAATCAAGAGCATGCAATAGCACAAGTGCATAAGGATATGCAAAGAAGTCATCTACACTACGTTGTAGACGTGGACATCAAGGGTTTCTTTGACAATGTCAACCACGGAAAGCTTCTTAAACAAATGTGGACGATGGGTATTAGAGATAAAAAGCTTATCAGTATTATCTCAGTTATGCTTAAAGCCGAGGTCGCAGGAGTAGGGTTCCCTGAGAAGGGGACACCACAAGGCGGAATTATATCACCGTTGTTATCCAATATCGTGTTAAACGAGCTGGATTGGTGGCTGGCTAGCCAATGGGAAGAAATCCCTACAAAATATCCCTATAAAGGATATACAAATCCAAATGGTAGCGTAAGCAAAAGTCACAAATTTGAAGCACTTAGGAGAAGTAATCTCAAGGTAGTCACAAGCGTGAGATTCGCCGACGACTTTAAAATATTTACCAATAGCTATAGCAATGCCCGAAAGCTGTACTATGCAACAAAGGATTGGCTAAAGGAGCGGCTGTCACTTGACATCAGCCCAGAAAAATCCAAGGTCATTAACTTAAAAGAGAATTATTCTGAATTCCTTGGTTTTAAGATTAAGCTCATCCCAAGAGGCAAGAATAGAGATGGCACCACGAAGTATGTGGTTGTGAGCCACATTAGGGATAAATCCATTGCACAAATCAAACCCAAGCTCAAACAACTCATTCATGAGATAGAGTACCCAAAGAGCACTGGCAGAGAAGTGTATAGAGCTATAGGAAGATATAATGCGTATGTCTCGGGGCTTCACAACTACTACAGACTTGCAACAAAAGTCTGTGATGATTTATCACCATTCGCCTTATCCGTCCACAAGAGCCTTAAAGCAAGATTAAGAGAACGAGTTAAAACTGCAAAGCAAGTAAGAAAATACAAGATACCATGTACGATGCCACTGTATATCAGAGAAAAATATGGCAAGAGTATGCAGATGAGATATGTTGAGGGGCATGCACTGATACCCATAGGGTATATAAGGCACTCTCCACCCAAGTCTATGAATCGTGCGATTAACTCCTATACGGTTGAAGGTCGCTGTGCTATACACAAGAGTTTGGATAGGATTGATATTTCCATACTTCATGACCTCATGAGAAACCCGCTTTTAAGCGAATCCATTGAGTTCAATGACAATAGACTATCCTTATATTCGGCACAGCAAGGAAAATGTGCTGTGAGTGGTGTGGCTTTAACCTTGGATAATATCCGCTGTATTAGGAAAGTTCCCAAATATATGCACGGTACTGATGAGTATAAGAACTTGATTCTTGTCTCTGATACGATTGCAAAACTTGTTGAGATAAGAGATACAGAAAAGCTAGATGCATGTGTCAAAACACTAAATCTTACGGATAAGCAGTTCAAGAAATTGACTGAACTTAGAAAACTTGCCAACTGTTGAGAGTTACTAAAATGGTTTAAAGAATGTTTCTGATGGCAAGCCGGATGAGCTGAAAGGTTCACGTCCGGTTTAGAGTGGGGGAAAATCCGGAGATAACATCAAAGGATTACCTATCACTATTTGAGCAGCTTCGTGAGATCATGAGTTATGATGAATTGGAGCTTGATAAGATTGGAGACAGGAAGACAATCCTTTTTCTTATCATGTCTGATACGGACAGTACTTTTAACTTCCTTATCAGCATCATCTACACGCAGCTATTTAACCTGCTGTGTGAAAAAGCAGATGATGTCTACAACGGAAGGCTGCCTGTTCACGTAAGGTGCCTCATAGATGAGGCGGCGAATATCGGTCAGATCCCAAATCTGGAAAAGCTTATGGCAACAATCCGAAGCCGTGAGATTTCTGCAGCGCTTGTTCTTCAGGCAAAATCGCAGCTTAAGGCTATCTATAAGGATAATTCTGAGACAATCATAGGTAACTGTGACTCCCAGATATTCCTTGGAGGCTCAGAGCAGACAACGCTTAAGGACCTCAATACCATGCTCGGCAAGGAAACCATTGACATGTACAACACCGGCGAGTCCAGAGGAACATCCCAGAGCTACAACATGAATTATCAGAAGCTTGGACATGAGCTGATGAGTGTCGATGAGCTTGCGGTCATGGATGGTAACAAATGTATCGTGCAGGTAAGGGGTGTAAGACCTTTCCTGTCAGATAAATATGATCTTACGCAGCATCCCAACTATAAGTACACAGCGGATGCAGACAAAAAGAACTGGTTCGATGTGGAGAAATATCTTAACCACGAACTGGTATTAAAGCCCAATGACACTTATGAAGTCGTTGAGGAAACAGTAGAAGATTAAAGTCCGTCGGAGTGTCAATAAAAGGCATTCTGATCAGGGCTTTTTTCTTATATATACGGCCGTATCCTGAAAGTCAGTCGACGGGCTTTCGGGGCAAGCAACTATCAACCGGCATCACAGCAACACGAGTGGTGTCGCTAACAAACAAAAACTATTTGACGAAAGGAGATACGGTGGTATAATACCTATTATAAAATGATAGGTATTATACTAACGTAGAATAATACCTATGGCATTTTTTCAGAGCGCAGTGGGCTCACTGCAGACAATTGTAATCGCACTTGGCGCAGGCCTCGGAATTTGGGGCGCAATCAACCTTCTTGAGGGCTACGGCAACGACAATCCCGGTGCTAAGTCACAGGGAATGAAGCAGTTGATGGCCGGAGGTGGAGTAGCACTTGTTGGTACTACACTTGTTCCTCTTCTTGCTGGATTGTTCTGATTGAAAATATCTATAATTCGTGCTACTATATTCATGAAAGGCGGGTACTTTTATGAATATAGACACGAAGGCTATGGTCTCGATAACAGATGCAAATCATAATTTCTCTAAGGTTACCAAAACGGTAAGTGAGTTTGGATATGCTTTGATCCTCAAAAACAATGAACCGGCTTTTCTGATAACTGATATCAGAGGAATGGATGATGAGTATGTTGAGGGACTGATCGAGAAAGCTTCAGCTAAGAAAAAGAACTGACCAGAAAATAAAAACTGAATATTGTAACTTTGTAAAAAGGCTGGATGTCAGAAATGGCGTCCGGCCTATTATTTTGTAACTTAGGAGGGATATGTTTGATCAATTATTTGCTGAGATAGAACAGCATCTCAAAGATATGATAGTTCCCTACCTTATGAGTGTACTGCAGACCATGTTTGACTGTGTTAATGACCATGTCGGAACAATAGCATCAGATGTGGGAACAACGCCTTCAGCATTTAATCCGACAATCTTTGGAATGATAAGAAATATCTCAGAGACAGTCATAATGCCGATTGCGGGAATAATCCTGACGTTTGTTGCCTGTTATGAGTTGATACAGCTTATCATCAGCTATAACAATCTGGCGAACTTTGAAACATGGTTCATCTTTAAATGGGTGTTCAAAACATTCATTGCAGTAGAGATCATCACGCATACCTTTGATTTCACGCTGGCGGTGTTTGATGTGGCACAGCATATTATCTTAAATGCCGGTGGAGTCATAGTATCATCTACAGCGGTTGACGCATCAGCACTTGCATCGATGCAGTCAACAATAGAGGCTATGGATATATGGAGCATCTTTGCACTGTTTTTCCAGGTCTCAATAATCATGATAATTACGCAGATCCTGTCAAAACTCATATTTGTCATCATCTATGTGAGAATGATTGAGATCTATATGTACGTTTCCCTTGCTCCGATACCACTCGCTACATTTGCTAACAAGGAGCAGAGTTCAGTCTGCATCAATTATGGAAAGAGTCTTTTCGCACTTGGGCTCCAGGGATTCCTTATCATGATATGCGTTGGTATCTATGCTGCACTTATACAGTCAATTGCATTTTCAAGCGATATCGTAGGTTCCCTCTGGGGAGTTGTAGGATATACAGTCCTTCTGGCATTTTCACTGTTTAAGACAAACACAGTAGCCAAGGCAATCCTGCAGTGCACATAAATTGAGGAAGGAGAAATATGGCAGCTTCATATATATCAGTGCCAAGAGACCTTACAAAGGTCAAAAGCAAGGTATTCCTTAATCTGACAAAAAGACAGATCATATGCTTTTTAGTGGCGGCGCTCATAGGAGTTCCGTCCTTTTTCCTTATAAAGAGCATGGCTCCCATCAATGTGGCAGTCATGAGCATGATGGTCATAATGATGCCGATCTTCTTTTTTGCCATTTATGAAAAGAACGGAAGACCATTGGAAGTCTATCTTGGACACTTTATAGAGGCCGTGTTCGTGCGGCCAAAGAAACGTCCGTATAAAACGGATAACTATTATTCAGCTCTGGAGAGAACAGCCAGGGCAGAAAGGGAGGTGAGAAAAATTGTTCGTGGTTCCATGGAGAAAAAATAAGAACACAAGACAGTTTAAGATGCCTGATGGCTTATCAAAAGCAGAACAGGCACAGGTAAAAGAGATAATAAAGTACGCACAGAAGGATGATGGGACTCCAAGAACAGCACAGCAGACCATCCCTTTTGAAAGAATATTCCCTGATGGCATCTGCCGCGTGGGAATGGATTACTACACAAAAACAATACAGTTTCAGGACATCAATTATCAGCTTGCCCAGCAGGATGATAAGACAGAGATCTTCGAGGAGTGGTGTAGCTTTCTTAACTTCTTTGACAGTTCCGTACACTTCCAGCTTTCATTTATGAATTTCGCTACGGAAGTAGGAGACTTCGAGAAAAAGATAGCGATAGCCCACCAGGAAGACCGTTTCAATGATGTAAGGGATGAGTACTCAGGGATCCTTTTAAGGAACATGCAGGCCGGTAATAACGGTCTTACCAAAGTAAAATACATTACTTTCGGTATTCATGCGGATTCCATGAGATCAGCAAAGCCGAGGCTCATCCATATCGAGATGGATATCCTGAACAACTTCAAGAGGCTTGGCGTAATAGCTGAGACACTTAACGGAGAACAGAGGCTTGCCCTTATGCATAAGCAGCTTCACATGGGAGATAGTGCGAAATTCCACTTTGACTGGAAATACCTTGTTAAGTCAGGGCTTTCAGTAAAGGATTTCATCGCTCCAAGCTCTTTTGAATTCCCTAATGGAAGATACTTTAAGATGGGAGATACTTGGTGTGCTATGAGCTTTCTCTCAATCGATGCTTCGGATGTCAGCGACAGGATGCTGGCAGATTTCCTTGGTATGGAATCAAGCCAGATCGTCACAATGCATCTTCATTCCGTTGATCAGAACGAAGCCATTAAGACAGTAAAACACACCATAACAGAACTGGACAGAAGTAAGATTGAAGAGCAGAAAAAGGCTGTAAGAGCCGGATATGATATGGAGATCATACCAAGCGATCTTGCAACATATGGCAAGGATGCAAAAGCTCTTTTGAAAGAACTGCAGTCACAGAATGAGAGAATGTTTCTTCTGACATTCCTTATCATGAATACCGGAAGGACAAAGGAAGAACTGGATAATAACATTTTCCAGGCATCATCCATAGCTCAGAAACACAGCTGTAATCTGGTTCGCCTTGATTTCCAGCAGGAACAGGGACTTGTGAGTACCTTGCCACTTGCTTATAACGAAGTTGATATTCAGCGTGGCATGACAACTTCAAGCACAGCGATCTTTGTGCCATTCACAACTCAGGAACTTTTCCAGGATCACAGGGGAGCGCTTTACTATGGACTTAATGCTCTTTCAAATAACCTTATTATGGTAGACAGAAAGAAGCTTAAGAACCCTAACGGCCTTATCCTTGGTACACCCGGTGCCGGTAAATCTTTTGCAGCAAAGAGGGAGATTGTAAACTCTTTCCTTGTTACGGATGACGATATCATCATATCGGATCCCGAGTCAGAGTACCGCGCAATGGTGGAATACCTTGGCGGTCAGGTGGTAAAGATCAGCCCCACATCAGACCAGTACATCAATCCTATGGACATCAACATGAACTATTCAGAGGATGATAACCCTGTAATGCTGAAGGTTGACTTTATTCTTTCCCTGTGTGAGCTGATCATGGGTGCAAAAGATGGTCTTCAGCCAACTGAGAAGACTGTAATAGATAGATGCGTGCGTCAGGTCTACAGGAAATATCTTGAGGATCCGATACCGGAGAACATTCCAATCTTGGAAGACCTCTACAATCTGCTCCTTAAGCAGGATGAGCCTGAGGCTAAGTACGTAGCAACTGCCCTTGAAATCTATGTTACTGGTTCCCTTAACGTCTTTAACCACAGGACAAACGTGGAACTGCGTAACCGTCTTGTCTGCTTTGATATCAAGGATCTTGGTAAGCAGCTTAAGAAGATAGGAATGCTTATCATTGAGGACCAGGTATGGTGTAGGGTTTCAGAAAACAGAGAGGCAGGAAAGTCCACCCGTTACTATATGGATGAGATGCATCTGCTCCTTAGAGAAGAGCAGACAGCAGCTTATACAGTGGAGATCTGGAAGCGCTTCAGAAAGTGGGGTGGTATGCCGACAGGCATAACTCAGAACGTCAAAGACCTGCTCGCATCAAGGGAAGTAGAGAATATCTTTGAAAACTCTGACTTTATCCTGATGCTGAACCAGGCTGTCGGGGACAGGGCGATTCTTGCAAAACAGCTTAACATAAGTCCACATCAGCTTTCGTATGTAACACATTCGGGAGAAGGTGAAGGGCTTATTTTTTATGGAAATGTAATTCTGCCGTTCATCGACAGATTTCCTAAAGAGACCAAGCTGTATGAGGTTATCAACACCAAGTTCTCGGAGACTTCAGCACAGAAAGATACGCAGAAAACCGCAGCATAATACGGGAGACATGCAATGGATGAAGGATTATACACAAGGGAGCCTCGTGATGAGGCTTCCGCTGATGCAAACAAAGTCAGGACCCATGCAACAAAACTAAAGAACAAGGATTCCGCAAGACGGTACTATGAGCAGAAACTTCGGAATGGAAAGGCTGACAACAGGGACTCTGCAGAGGAACAGAAACGAAAAGAGAAAGTTCATAAGCAGAGCCAGAAGAAAGCTAATGACATTGAGAAGAAGCGAAAGAGTGCTGAAGCTAAGAAGAAAGCTGATCAGGAACGAAATGTGAGCAAAGGTTCGGAAAATGTGAGCAAAAGTTCGGGTGCTTTTTCAAGAACAGCGGCAGATGCACTGACCGGTATCGGAATTGTTTCTGATATGGTCGGTTCCACTGATGATGGAAAAGATGAATCTTCCGTAGCAGAAGAAGTTGTTGATACCGGAGGCTATATTGCCAGCGGTGCTGTGAGCAGCGCTACTTCCAAGGTTAAGAACAAGAAGTACAGTAACAAGATGCATGGAAGAAAGGAATTATCTGCAGAAAAGGAAGCAGCAAAGCAGAAAGCCCAAAGGGAAATGCAGAGAAAAGCCATGGAGAAACAGGCCAGGGCTGCAGAGAACGGAGGAAAGATAGGACGAAAGATCACAGACAAGGCAGAAGACCTGGCAGCTCTTTTATGGGAAACAGTGAAAGAGTTTGTAGAGGACAATCCTATTGCATCGTTGATAATAGTTTTGGTGCTTATCCTGATCATAGCGCTCATGGGACTTCTTGGTTCATGCTCGGCCATGGGAGGTGGTGGGGGTGATGTCATTATGGGCACATCCTATACCGCTACGGATGAGGACATACTTGGAACAGAGGATGATTACAAGGACCTGGAGGAAGGACTTCAGGACGATATCGATAACATAGAGACCGATTATCCTGATTATGACGAGTATAACTACTATCTTGATGAGATAGGGCATAACCCGTATCAGCTTGCGGCAATCCTTACAGTCCTTTATGAGGCTTATAAGAGAGAAAATGTACAGGCAAAGATACAGGAGATATTTGATATCCAGTATGAACTGACTGTGGAGGAAGTAGTTGAGACCAGGGAAAGGGAAGTCGAGGATGTCAGATGGGTTGAGGATGATTCCTATGAGGATGGCGGGTACTGGGAGCCATATACGTACACAGAGGAATACGATTATTACATCCTGAATGTTTATCTTGTAAACAATACCCTTGATGTTGTTCCTGATGAGCTTGGAATGACCGACGCAGAAAAACAGCGTGTGGCACTGCTTTTATATACCTTTGGCAACAGGAAGTATCTGTTTGGTGAGGATGATATCTATAACATCCCCGGCGAAGGAGATGATGACAGCAGTGAGCATCACGTTCCGGGTGAATATCTTTCTGATGAAGAATTTGCAAGGATGCTTGCTGAGGCTGAGCGTTATCTTGGTGTTCCATACGTCTGGGGCGGCTACAGTCCTTCTGGATTTGACTGTTCAGGATTTGTTAGCTATGTCATCAACCACTGCGGAAACGGATGGAACTATGGAAGGCTTACTGCAAATGGCCTGCGGGCAAGGACAGCAAATGTTCCTGCCTCGGAAGCAAAGCCCGGAGATCTTATCTTCTTCCAGGGCACATATGCAACTTCCGGAGCAAGTCACGTTGGCATATACGTGGGCGGTGGCTGGATGATCCATGCTGGAAACCCTGTTCATTATTCAAATATCAATACACCTTACTGGCAGTCGCACTTCCTTGGGTATGGGCGTATACAGTAGGAACTAAGCAGCCTCTGCAAAAGCGCAGGGGCTGTTACTTTTGGAGGAAAAGAATGTTTGAGAAATTACAGAGAATAAGGGTTGAAGTTGAGCGGAATGGGAAAAGGCTTGAAGAAGATCAGAAGAAATATGATGACAGCCTTGCCCGTCTCAAGGCAGAGGAAGCCACCACAGTGCTTGGCGTAGTAGAGATATTGAATCTTACACCTGAGAGAGCAGCGGAGCTTCTTGGATACCATGAGGAAACAAAGACTTCGCCTTCAAAGAGCAAGAAAAAGAGTCCTTCTGAAAAGAAGGATGAAGCAACAAAGTCATGGTCTGCTTCTGATAATTCTTCAGAAACGTCAGATGACAGCAATGATCAGAACACTACAAATGTTGGAATGGAGGACATCTTAAATGAAAGCTATTAAGTTAATTGGTGCCAGAGTTAAGACTCTTGGCGTTTCAGTGGCTCTTATGGGGTCACTTTTTTGTTTCAGTCCTGTGACTGCTTTTGCAGGAGGACCGACCTGTATCTGTGAGGAAAAGTGCACAGAGGATCATGTAAATCCTGACTGTCCTATCTGCAAAGAGGACTACCGCAACTGTGAGGGCAAGGATCCCGTTATCGAGGAAAAGTGGGGACCACTTACACCTGACGGAAACATGGAACTTGTAGATGATTACGGCTCTCTTGAAGCCGGTGGCAAGCAGTTCATCACAGTAATGACAAAGAACGGCAACTATTTTTATATCATCATTGACCGTGATGATGACGGAAACGAGAAGGTTCATTTCCTGAACATGGTTGATGAGTCAGATCTTTTATCACTTATGGATGATGACCAGGTCGCTGAGTATATTGCAGTAACAGGCAAGGGAAAAGAAAAAGAGGAAGAGCCTAAAGTTGTAGAGCAGGCTCCTGCACCTGTAGAACCTGACCCTGAACCTGTGGTAGAGCCTGAGCCGGAGAAAGAGCCGGTTAATGTAAATGGAATCATGGCAATCATACTTATCATTGGTCTCGGTGCTGCTGGTGGATTCATGTATTACACATCTACCAAGAACTCCAAGAAAAAGAATACAGGAATAGATCCTGATCAGGATTATACGGACCAGGAGTATCTCGACAGTATCGGCAGTGATGACGGAGAGGATTTTGAAACTGAGGATGATATTCCTGAAGAGGAGCTTTCTGATGAGAAGGGGGATGAGTGATATGGCCAGAAAGTCCAGGTACGTTGCTTATGTAAAAGCTGTGAGAAGAGCAGAGAAAAAGGAGTCAAAGGATGGAAAGAGAAGACAGGTTAAAGCAGCTGACAGACCAGCTAACTGATGGCGTGAAGGCAGTACGTGACAGTGGGGAGTATAAAAAACTCCTCGCCGTCATGGCAAAATTCCCACACTATTCCATGAATAACTGCATGCTCATTGCAATGCAGAGACCTGATGCTACTTTATGCCAGGGATTTGATGGATGGAAGAAAATGGGCCGCTATGTGAAAAAAGGTGAGAAGGGAATAAAGATAATTGCCCCGGCACCTTACACTGTGCAGAAGGAAGTGGACAAGCTTGATTCAAACGGAAAGCCTGTGATCGACTCTGATGGCGAGCATGTGAAGGAAACAAAAGAGTATCAGGTCATGGGCTTTAAGGCAGAGACCACTTTTGACGTTTCCCAGACTGATGGAAAAGAGCTCCCGAAGATCGGAGTGGATGAGCTCAAGGGAGAAGTCGATAAGTTTGAACTTATGATGGGAGTTTTAAAGGAGCTGAGTCCTGTTCCAATTGGATTTGAGGATATCCAGTCGGGAGCAAAGGGTTATTATCACACAACGGATAAGAGGATTGCAATCCAGAAGGACATGAGTGAGCTGCAGACAGTAAAGACATGTCTACATGAGATCACACATGCCATGCTTCACGCTGATGCACCTAAAGAGATCAGCAAGAACAGGAAAGAGTTGGAAGCGGAGGGAACTGCCTGCATAGTACTTAAGTACATGGGTTATGATACTGATGCCTATAGCTTTCCATATCTTACCGGGTATACAACGGATGCTGATATGAAGGAACTGAAGGATTCCCTGAATACTATCAGGAGAACTTCCTCAAAGATCATTACAAAGATTGAGAATGAGCTCAGTAATATCTACATGGAAAGGCATCCTGAGATTGTCCCGGACAATGAGCCGGTAAAGACAAAGAAATCAGTGGAATCAGATACAAGGTCTGAGAAAGAGACAGAAACTGTTGCAGATAAGACTTCTGACAAAAACAGACCGGATGATAATTGGCCTCTTGTGGATGAGCCAAAAGAAAAAGTGATAGCAGAGAGGCGGATTCTTGGAACAGTACGCATCCTTCCCGATGGTGCTGGTGGAAAGAAACCGTCTCTTTTAGATTCGCTTAAGGTAGAAAAGGAAAAGATAAAAAACAAATTTGCCGGGAATGGCGGCAAGGATGAAAAGGGGGTAGCAATCTGATGGTCAGGAAAAAAGATATTGAATACCAGAACAAGATTCTCAGGGAAAATGTAAGGCTTCTTAAGCGCCTTAAGCTTAATAACGAGATAGCTGATCTGATCAAAGATACAGTGCGTCAGATAAATAAAAGCATAGATAACGTGGAGGACGAGCTGGGATTTCTTGCATCAAGGGATGACACCTTTGATGTTCTTAGAGGGAGAGTCAGCTCGCTTAAGGATCTGGCAGTCCTTTTGGAGGATGTAAACAGCATTGAAAAAATCTGCGACGCTGAGGATGAGCTTTTTAAAATAGAGAGTTTTGCTGATGATCTTAAGGATATTAAGTTCAGTGAAATGGAACATGACTTGGAGGAGGACTTGTGATGGGAACACCTGAAGATGATGGATGGATTAACGCCGAGGACTACGACGGCTATATTCCATTCGAAAGTGATGAAGAAAATGAAAAAAGACTTGCTGCCCTGAGGCAGAGGAAAGCTGCAGAGGGTGGCGGTGATGAGCTTCCATTTGGGAATTTCGAAGATGGTAGCGGAACTAAGCAGGTCTATAACAGTGATGATATCGTAGGTGATTGTCCTGCATGTGGCACTCATGTTATCGAGAGGGAGAAGGGATTCTTTTGTGATAACATGGAGTGCCATTTTGCTTTATGGAAGAACAACAGATTTTTCCAGGCAATCGGCAAGGAGATGACAAGAGAAGTAGCTGATGATCTCTTAAACTGTGGAACAGTTAAGCTGGAGAACTGTGTTTCCAAAAGAACCGGAAATAAGTTCAACTGCTATGTTGACCTGACCCTTGATGAGGAAGAGAGACCTCACTTCGAGATCCGATTTCCCAAAAGGAAGCAGCGAAGGGAGTGATATTATTATGGAACCTAGAACAGGAACACCCATAGAGAAATGGGATGAAGTAAATGGAAACGTGCAGGCTCCGACTCAGAATACAGGAGCAGAAAGGGAAACAAATGTAATGCCAATGGTCACAGGGGATATTTCTCAGGGCGATAGATTTGTGCAGCTCCGTGAGTCTACCGGCATGAACAGAAAAGAGTTTGCTGAATATCTTGATATCCCTTACAGGACTATGCAGGACTGGGAGCGTGATGTCAGGACGATGCCTTCATATGTCTTTTCCCTTATCGAGTATAAGGTCAGGTCAGAATTTGGCATGAAGTTTCCCCAGGAACTGGATCCCAACACGATCGGTAATGTAAGAAGAGGACTTGAAGACCAGGTTGAGCAGAATGATAACAACTTGGATGGTATTAATTCCGAAAAATTAGTTATTCCGAAATGTGATAATAAAAAAATTGAATACGTTTTATAGCTCATAATAAAAGTTCCTTTCATTGTTAAAAGGTTATCCCATAATTCGGGATAACCTTTTGGGGTTAAAGTAA
>JAFPVA010000195.1 GCA_017413105.1 Butyrivibrio sp.
ACAGGAATAAGAACAAGTCCTGAACGGCTTATGGAATTAAATGATTTACTAATGCCTTTAGTAAATAAAGGGCAATCCATAAATCATATATTTTCCACGCATGGCGATGAAATAGGTCTCTCAGAAAAAACAATCTATAACCTAAATTCCCGATGATTTTATAGTAGACGACAAGAATAATTCCAAACCCTTGAAAAACAGCGAACTTTCCGCTGTTTTTTTGTTGACAGCAGCTTCCGTGTATACTATAATTATAGTATACACGGAGGTGCATATGAGCGTCTATAAAAATGAAATCGTTGACATACCGAAGCACTCGTATTCTCAGAAAAAAGGAAACACGATATACAACTATACGTATACTGAGTTTTACAGAAATTCGGAAAAGAAACCCCGGAATAAATCTGTTTCCACAGGTGTTCGTATTACCAATAAGAAGGGTAAGATGCATCCAAATGACAACTACTTCTCTTTGATGAAGATCCCGCAAAAAAGGAAAGAGACAGATGTTCTTAATGTCGGATTTACTGCGGTAACGGAAGCCGGTTTTGGGGAAATTGGGCTCATGGAAATCCTGTCTGCTGCATTTGGAAAGACGATCGCAACGCAGATCCGTTCGATATGTGCATACATGGTCAGAGAGGGATGCGTTATGAGCTACATTGACTACTTCACAAGAGATGAATACTTCAGCAGGGTTGACGAAATCTTATCCTCGCAGAGAGTCAGCGAAATCTTTGCAGAGCTGACGGCAGATAAGATGAACGACTTCTACGCAAGCTGGATTCCGAAAGTGAATTCAGACCACTATATCTGCTATGATGTCACATCGGTTTCGACGTATTCCGAGATGTTGCTGGAGGCTGAGTATGGATACAATCGGGATCACGATAAGCTGCCACAAATGAATATCGGATTATTTACATCGGAGGAGAACAAGTATCCACTGTATATGTTCTGTTATAACGGCTCTGTCAACGATGCATCAAACATCGTAGAAGCATGTAAAAACGCAAGAACCGCAGGGCTTGATGGCAAGTTTAAAGTGGTGATGGATGGAGGCTTTTTTGATGATAAAAAGTTGAATCTGTTACACTCGGAAGAGCTTACATTCACTGTTGGAATGCCAGCATATTTGGACTGCGCGAAAGGCTACATTGACGAATTCAAAGAGACTCTTTATTCGCCATCGTATTATCTAAATCATAGTGGCACATATGGAAGAATAGTAGAAGATCAAGAGATCTTCGGCATAAAAGGACGTGTATTTGTCGGGCTGTGTACTGAATCTGCAAAGCTGCTGAATGAAGATCTTGACGCAAAGCTGGAACGGTACGAGTCTGAAATCAGCGGAATAGCGTGGTATAAAACGGTAATAAAGCAAAAGAAATACACATCGCTTTTTGACTTCAAGAAAAACGAAGAAGGAAGCGGGTTTTCTTATGTTCGGAATGAAGAAAAAATAAACTCTGTGCGAAGCCGCTTCGGGTACTTTGTAATTTTTACAACAGACATACATGCAACTGCTCAGGGAATAATAGATGCCTACAGAGACAAGGATTATGATGAAAAACAGTTTTACGATCTGAAGCAGTATATGGGCGCAAGAAGACCGAGAGTTCACGGGCAAAGGACATTTGATGGCAAGTATGCGGTACTGATGATCGCTTTAATTTATCGGACGTGGCTGAAGGAAAAACTGCGCTCATACAAAACCGCACATCACCTCACTTTGAAGCGCTGTATGATGAAGCTGAGCGATATAAAAATGCTTGTTGATTCAGATGAGGTCAGGTTATTGAAATCAATCACGGCAGAGCAGCGAGCACTTCTGGAAGCCTGTTCTGTTGATCCTGATTCACTGGAGGCTACGATGAGAGAATATATCCTTGAATCAGAGCGTGAGAGGTTGTATACTATAAAAAACTCGGGAATTTAGGTTATATAGATATTCTTCTTAAATCCTTCGGTATATAGTTTTCCACTTTGCAAATTGCTGCGGATAGCCGACAGATCCTCTCCATCCTCTGCTGTGCCAACAAGGCAGAAGGGCTCAAGAAATCTTCCTGTAAGCATAAAGCCGTCTCTGGCATTAATTGATCCCGAAAGCTGATCCCGCAGCACCTGCTGATCTATCCTGATAAGGGCAATTCCAGGCTCTTCCTTATCCACCATAAGTCTTGCGATGAGAAAATCACCTTCTTCTCCCGCAGAATTGCTTATATCCTGGGAAAAGACAGTTTGGCCGCCACTCTGCACTGCTTCACGGATCACTCCGTAATAGTCCGGAAGAGCTGCGGGCTTACTTCCGCTGGCAGTTGAATACATACAGCGGCTTCCCATGTAAAGGTCCACCTGCGCAAAGGAACGCACCTGCCTTGTAGCATCATAGAGATCTGCATAGATGGCGATCGAATTTTTCCTTCCCTTATAAAAAGACTTTAACAGTACTTCGCTGTCTGCTATGGCATCCAGGGTTTCCTCTGACTTTTTCAAAATATCATTGATCTTGCCTATAGCCACGGCTTCCTGCTCTGCATCTCTCTTTTCGTAATCACTCTTTATCCTGGCCTGGAAGCCCTGGACTGTAAGTACGCCTCCGAATATTACGAGAAAAAGAGTCACTGCAAGGAACACCACGAAAATCTGCCGCTTGAAGGATTGTCTCACAAAGCCCATACTCACTCTCCTTCCTGCCCGGCAAGGGCATTCCAGAGGGAAAAGACTTCTTCCTCTTCCCTGGCGGATTTTTCCACATCAAATTTTATGAAGGTCTCGGTATTTCCACGATTGCTGCCAACATCACGCCTTGCGGATCTTCTGTAAAAATTCTCTGTGGCATATCTCTGGGTGTCGTAGGAAACCACGAAATC
>JAFPVA010000196.1 GCA_017413105.1 Butyrivibrio sp.
GGATAATGATACTTCCGCTTAGCCACAACTATCGTAATGGGAGCGGCCCGGCGAGATCCGCGGGGAGGTAGAACCTATGGAGCTGCAACTACAGCCGCCTGATGACTTCCCTATATCGGGGTGTCGAGGACAAATTGATACGTATATATATCTAACTGCTATGTAAAGTGGGCTTTCCAAGCTGCACTAAGGCAAAAGAAAGCCCACTTTTTATATTAAGGAGAATAAACATATGAGAGAAGTAAAAAGAGGGGATATATACTTAGCTGATCTTGGAGATAACCAGGGCTCAGTACAAAAGGGAGAACGTCCCGTAATTATAGTTCAGAATAATAAAGGAAACCTCTATTCACCAACAGTTACGGTTATTCCGGTAACAACCAAGATACACAGGAGCAAAGGCTTTCCAACGCATGTTATCTTAGATGGGATGGCGGGCTTGACTGAAACATCGGCTTCAATGGCTGAACAGATTACTACCATCAATAAAGGAAGCCTTAAGAAGTATATCGGGAGCCTGTCTGAGAACTTCATGAAGACCAGGATAAACAAGACGATCAAGATACAGCTTGGCATGGAGAGTGAATTAGAGAAAAAATCCCCTGATAATATAGCAAAACCGGATGTTTTAGAGGTGCCTATATGGCATAAAGCTTCAATGACTATTGAGGAAGCGGCTGAGTATTCAAACATAGGCGTTCATAAGATAAGGGAATTATGTAAAGATCCACTAAACAAGATCTCTTTTCAGATAGGAAGAAAGATATTGATTAAAAGAGCAGCATTCGACGAGTATTTAAATAATATTGAACTCATTTAATAAGTAGACACAAGGTTGATAAATGCCATCTTCTATGTTATTTTTATACACGCGTGATGATGCTGCTTCGAATTATAAGGAGCAGTATATGGGAAAAGATTTACGCGGCCGAGAACTCGGTGAAGGAATCGTGCAGAGGAAAGACGGTAAATATTCTGCCAGATTCACAAACAGAAACGGAAAAAGAATAGAGAAATACTTTGATAGCGTTGCTGATGCCCAAAAGTGGATAACACTTGCTAAGCTTGATGATGATAGCGATTCTGAAACAGCTGTAGAATACAGGATGACAGTTGATGAATGGTTTAAGTATTGGATGAAGAATTTTAAGAAGGATTTATCACCTAATACTATTAGAAACTATAAAGAACGTTATTATACCAATATTCAGCAATATATAGGTGGTATGCTCCTTCCGGATGTAAAAGCGATGCACTGTCAGCAAATTCTTAATGAAATGCAGGAGAGCTACGCTACATCTACAGTCTATCAGACCTATATATGCATTGGTTCAATGTTCAAGTCGGCTCTTTTAAATGATCTGATAACCAAGCATCCGCTTGATGCAGTGAACTTCAGGACCAAGAAGGTTAAAAAGCCTATAAGAGTGCTGACGATAGATGAACAACGGCTCTTTGTCCAGTATGCGGATAAGAATCACAATGCTAAGCAGTTCAGGCTTCTTTTGCAGACAGGACTTCGAACAGGAGAGCTTATAGGGCTGACCTGGGACAACTTCGATATCGATAAGAGATTGCTTACTATTGATAAGTCTCTTGAATATCGACATGAACGAGGATACTGGAGAGCAGGACCACCAAAGACTATGGCAGGCTTTAGAACGATTCCTCTTACTGATGAGGCTTTTGATATTCTTTATGACCTCTACCAGAAGAGAAAGACTAGAAAAGAGTCGATGACGCTTTCGCAAGTATTAACCTTTACAGATCCAAGGCATGGAATTGAGAGAACGGTATGTATGAAAGACCTGATCTTTATCAATTTCAGGACTGGAGAACCGGTAAAGAACTCTACCTATGACACGAACCTGTATAAGATTTGTGAGAAAGCTGGAATAAAACCATTCTGTATGCACGCACTTAGACATACATTTGCAACCAGATGCATCGAAAGAGGAGTGAATCCAAAGTCTCTACAGAAGATTTTAGGACATGCTCAGTTATCCACTACAATGGATACTTATGTACATGTTACCGATGATTCACTTGAACTCGCAATGAAAATTTTTGAGGCTGTAAGCTGATGATAAAAAATATGAAAATTTCGTTGGGAAGTAAAAAAATAATCAAAACTTATGATTATTGGTGTAAAATGGTGTAGATTGTTTTATTCAAAATAGAAAGAATCCCTTATTTTATGGGATATAGGTAAAAAAAATGAAACTAGGAATCGTAGGTTTACCAAACGTAGGTAAGTCAACACTTTTTAACTCACTTACAAATGCCGGTGCGCTGGCTGCAAATTATCCTTTTGCGACAATTGATCCTAACGTTGGAGTTGTAGCAGTTCCGGATAAGAGACTTAAACTTTTGGGAGATCTTTATCATTCAAAGAAGGTTACTCCTGCAACAATAGAGTTTGTTGATATTGCAGGCCTTGTAAAGGGTGCGTCAAAGGGTGAAGGTCTTGGAAATCAGTTCCTTGCAAACATCCGTGAGACTGATGCTATAGTTCATGTGGTTAGATGTTTCGAGGATCCTAACGTTATTCACGTTGACGGATCAATCGACCCTGCAAGAGATATTGAGACAATCAACCTTGAGCTTGTTTTTGCAGATCTTGAGGTTTTGGAGAGAAGAATCGCAAAGGTTGCCAAGACTGCCCGTATGGACAAGACTGCTGCAAAAGAGCTGGATCTTTTAAATAGGATAAAAGAGGTTCTTGAATCAGGAAAGATGGCAAGAGAACTTGAGATAGAGGATGAAGAGGAGAAGGCCATCATGAATGGCATGGATCTTCTTACCTGGAAGCCTGTAATCTACGCAGCAAATGTAATGGATGGCGATCTTGCAGATGACGGCGCTTCAAATCCTTATGTACAGTCAGTAAGGGAATTGGCAGCAAAGTCAGGAAGTGAAGTATTTGTAATCAGCGCTCAGATCGAAGCTGAGATTTCAGAGCTTGAGGCAGATGAGAAGGCTGAGTTCCTTGAGAGCCTTGGCCTTACAGAGTCAGGACTTGATAAGCTCATTGCTGCAAGCTATAAGACTCTTGGACTTATGAGCTTCCTTACATCCGGAGAGGATGAGACCAGAGCCTGGACAATCAAGATCGGAACAAAGGCTCCACAGGCAGCAGGTAAGATCCACACTGACTTTGAGAGAGGTTTTATCAAGGCAGAAGTTATTAACTATCAGGATCTTCTTCGTGAAGGCTCCCTTTCAGCAGCAAGAGAAAAAGGTCTTGTCCGCATGGAAGGAAAAGAGTACGTGGTTCAGGATGGAGACGTAATTCTGTTTAGATTTAACGTGTGATACTGCAAAGCATCGCAGCAATATAGATACATAAGCCAGTGCAAGTTTACTTGCGAACTGACTTATGTATCTATATTGATATGAGGCGCGCAGCGCCTCAACGAGGAATTGCGAAGCAATTTCGAGTCTGCGGTGCTCGAAGCAATTTCGAGTCTGCGGTGAATATTATAACTAATATGGGAGGGGCACTATGCCGGAAATAATGGGGAAGATGGATATTGCGTTTCCGCATCTTAATATCTATCTTGAAAATGTTCCAAAGAACTTTACGATTTTTGGCTTTTCAATAGCAATGTACGGAGTGATCATAGGCCTGGGCTTTTTCCTGGCTCTTTTGTTCATCTCCAAGATAGCCGGCTACACCGGACAGAACCCTGATGATTACTGGGATGTGGCGGCTTATATAATTATTTTTTCAATCCTTGGAGCAAGAATATATTATGTAGTATTTGCCTGGGATTATTACAAAGATGATATACTTAGCGTTTTCAATATCAGAAACGGCGGCCTTGCTATCTATGGAGGCGTTATAGCAGGATATCTTACCATATTTATATATACCAGGATAAAGAAAAAGAGCTTTCTCATGATGACGGATACCATCATGTATGGACTTCTTTTGGGACAGGTCATTGGAAGATGGGGGAACTTCACCAACAGAGAGGCTTTTGGTGAATATACTGATTCACTTTTGGCCATGAGACTTCCCGTGGAGATGGTCAGAAGCGGTGAGATAACTGAACTTATGAAGCAGCACATGGATGCAGCAACAAATTATGTTCAGGTAAGCCCAACATTTTTATATGAGAGCTTATGGAACCTGTGCCTTCTTATAATCCTTCTGATCTATTGCAAACACAAGAAATTTAACGGAGAGATTATTCTCTTTTACCTTGGAGGATATGGCCTTGGAAGAGCTTGGATAGAAGGGCTCCGCACAGATCAGCTCATTATGCCGGGCATCGGTCTTCCAGTGTCTCAGATGCTGGCCATAAGCCTTGTTATCTTTTCCGTGATAGCCAATATTATTGTAAGGATAAGACTTAAGGGCAAAAAAGCTGAGACCTGGCCGAAATGGACAGAACAGGCTTAAAGCTCGTACTTGGATTTTTTCTTTGTGATCTCATTGATATAGGCAGCAGTGATCATACCGGAGGGGAGAGCGATTACAGCCACTCCCATGAGGGCAGAAATCATGGTGATGAGCTTTCCTACTTCAGTTGTGGGAATTATGTCTCCGTAGCCGATGGTGGTTATGGAGATGGTTGCCCAATACAATGCGTCAAAAAAGGTTTCAAAGAGATTGGGCTCCAACTGAAAAATTAGCATTGCTGAAACAAAAATATAGATGATTATGAGTATAAGCACAGCCATGAGCTGTGTTTTTGCTTTTCTAAGGACATTTGCGATGATGACCATGGTCTTGGAATAGCGGACGAGCTTTAAAATCCTGAATATCCTAAAGAGCCTTAGAAGCCCTATGGCAGATGAAATAGGAAGAAAAAGATACAGGATTGTCACTTTTTAATGTCAGCGGAACCATGCCCACGATAACAGCTGTAGTCATGAGGACATCATAGGCTCTGCTGGAAGCATCTCCGATATTGGATACTTCTATTACTTCATACATTCTTTTCTTAAAATCGAATTTTTCCACTATTAAAAATTCCCTTCTATAAAGGCGAGAAGTCCAAGAATGATCAGGAAAACACTGATGAATCTGCAAAGATATACAAAGATTCTTTCCCTTTTGTTGGTGGAGGTGATGATTCCTGAATCTGAAATAAATTCTTTCTTACCTGATCTCTTTGTCATTGCATATATCCTTTTATAAAAAAATAAACGATAAAAAGTATCTATGTAATCATTATAGCATTATGCAGGCTTGATACGGATTGAGGTGGAGAGCGTGAAATATAAAATTTTTATGAAACATTAATTAAATATACAAGATATTATGCGGATATTTTTCTAAACCACTATATATGCTGATGGTTGTTGCACAATCTTTTTTGCCTGTGAAAAACCTTAAAAAACCTAGGAAAAGAGGGTTGTTTAATAAAAAAATATGCCTTATAATACAACTAGGTGGTAAAAAGTGTCACAAAGTGGTAAAAAGTGGTAGAAAAGTGGTAAGAATTTGTGGGAACAGCATTTAAAGGTGAGTACAGTCATTCCATAGATGCAAAGGGAAGACTCATAATGCCTGCAAAATTCCGCGAACTTCTGGGTGATCAATTTGTGGTTACCAAGGGTTTTGACGGATGCCTTTTTGTGTTCGCACAAGATGGATGGGACGCTTTTGAAGAGAAACTTCAGGCTTTGCCTATGGATAAGCCTGAGGCCAGAATGCTTGGCAGATTCTTTATTGCCGGAGCTATAGATGTTGAGGTGGACAAACAGGGTAGAATCCTTCTGCCTGCAAACCTTCTTCAGCATGCGAAGATCGAGAAGGAAGCAGTTGTTGCCGGAGTAGGTAACAGAGCTGAAATCTGGAGCAAGGAAGAGTGGGATAAGGCTAGTACCTTTGACGATATTAACAGTATTGCGGCTAAGATGAGCGAGTACGGTTTAAGCATCTAAGCCATGCGATATGAATTTGTAAGCAAAGGCAGTTTGCTTGCAATCCGAACTTGATTACAGATAGGAATCACGAAGTGGTTTCGAGCTTGGAGCATGACCGAAAAATATATGGGGATAGGGCATGGAATTCAAACATTACTCGGTACTCCTTAATGAGTGCCTGGACAATCTGAATATCAGACCTGACGGCATTTATCTTGACGGAACGCTTGGCGGTGCGGGTCATTCCTCCCATATAGCGCAGATGCTTGGGGAAAACGGGCATCTTTATGGCACGGACCAGGATGAGGACGCCATTGCGGCAGCGACTGAAAGGCTAAGACCATTTGGGGACAAAGTCACCATTATCAGAGATAACTATGAAAATGCCGTGTCGAGGCTCAAGGCTCTTGGCGTGACCGGAGTTGATGGCATTTTGCTTGATCTTGGAGTTTCCTCATATCAGCTTGATAATGCCGAGAGGGGCTTTACTTATAAGGAAGATGTTCCTCTTGATATGAGAATGGATCAGAGGCAGGCGCTTACTGCAAGAGATATAGTAAATGACTATTCCGAGACGGAAATCTTCCATATTATAAGAGACTACGGCGAGGACAAATTTGCCAAAAATATTGCAAAGCACATCTGCATAGAAAGGGAAAAGGCTCCTATAGAGACTACTTTCCAATTGAACGACATAATCAAGGCGGCAATTCCCGCCAAAATGCGTGAAAAGGGAGGACATCCTTCAAAGAGGACCTATCAGGCAATAAGGATAGCTCTTAACAGAGAGCTGGATGTTCTGCAGAATTCCCTGGACGGTTTTATTGATTTTCTTAATCCGGGTGGAAGACTTTGCGTAATAACCTTCCATTCGCTGGAAGACCGAATAACCAAGAACAATTTTAAAAAGAATGAGAATCCCTGCACCTGCCCGCCGGAATTTCCGGTATGTGTGTGCGGAAAGGTGTCCAAGGGAAAAGTTATAACAAGAAAGCCTATTCTTCCAAGTGAGGAGGAACTTGAGGAGAATAAGAGATCCCAGAGTGCCAAACTGAGGGTATTTGAAAAGGCTTAAAAGTTTTGTTTTTTTGCAATCGGGGGTGGGGACATCAGGATGATAGCAACCAACGATTAGTATTTGGAAAAAGGAGGTAAGGACATGGCAAACAGATATGTATATGGAAATACAGTCAGAAAAGTAAATGAACCGATTCGCAGGAAAGCACCCTACCATGTTCAGGAGCCTTCTGGGAGAAGAAAAAAGCACCACATGAGCCTCGGAAATCTTATCATTTCTTCCGTGGCAGTGGTTTTGATGGGACTTACTCTTGCCTGGTATATTTCGCTTCAGTCACAGGTTGCAGCAAGCGTAAAAAATATTGCTACATTACAAAGTCAACTTAATACATTGAAACAGGAGAATGATGAGGCGTATAATAGAGCGAATGGAAATTTGGATCTGGATGAAGTAAAGCGAATTGCCATTCAGGAATACGGCATGACTTATGCTACAGAGGGACAGATTGTAACCTACTCTGACGGCGGCGGTAATGATTATGTGCGTCAGATCGCGCCTATTCCTACAAGTGATGGAAAGTGATGTATTTTTAAATGAAACGTAAGAAGCAAAACAGCCAAAAGTTTACGAGAGGAATGAAAGAGAAGCTGGTAGTACTATTTGTATTGGTACTACTGGCTTTCGTTGGACTTGGGGTAAGACTGATACTTATCACCAAGAATAATGGTGAAGAATACGAGAAACAGGTGCTTTCTCAGCAGCAATATGATTCAACAACGCTCCCTTTCAGAAGAGGAGAGATTTTAGATTCTAACGGTACAATACTTGCATACAGTGAGAAGGTCTACAATGTTATCCTGGATGCAAAGCTTCTTTTAAGAGATGAAAAATATCTTGAGCCTACATTGAAGGCTCTTGTTACAAACTTTGATCTTGATGCTTCGGAAATAAGGGAATATCTAAGGGAACATCCAACATCTCAGTATTATATCCTGGCAAAAAAACTGTCCTATAATCAGATAAGTGCGTTTCAGGAGATGATAACTCCCGGAACAGATACATATAATGAAGATATTCAGGGAGTCTGGTTTGAATCCGGCTACATTCGTAAATATCCAAATGGTTCTCTCGCCTGCGACATTATCGGCTTTACTTCTGCTGACAACAACGGAATGTACGGTCTTGAGGAATATTACAACGATACCTTGAGCGGCACAGCAGGAAGAGAGTACGGATATCTTGATGATGATTCCAATCTTGAAAGAACGACAATTCCTGCCACTGATGGCGACAGCATTGTTACTACTATAGATGGTAATCTCCAGAATATCGTGGAGAGATACCTTAAGGAGTTCAATGATACCTATGCCAACAATGTGAGAGTAGGCAACGGCGCCAACAATGTGGGCTGTATCATGATGGATGTTAATAGCGGCGAAGTTCTGGCTATGGCAAGCTATCCCTTTTATGATCTTAATAACCCAAGAGATACTGCCAACCTTATCGGTATGCCTTCTGTTGATGAGAAAGGCAATAAGGTTAAGGGAGAATCGGTCTTTGATTCAGGTGTATATATAACTGAAGATATGCTTGCAGGTTTTTCTGATGAGGAGCTTTATCAGAACTATAATGCGCTTTGGAAGAATTTCTGCATAGCTGACACCTATGAGCCCGGATCTGTAGCAAAGCCCTTTACTGTGGCGACAGGACTTGAGGCCGGTGCTATAACAGGAAACGAAGTCTACAACTGCAAAGGATTCCTTAATGTGGGTGGATGGGATATCAAGTGCCACAATACCTACGGCGATGGAATGGTTTCGGTTGAACGAGGAATAGAGATTTCCTGTAACGTGGCTATGATGTATATTGGACAGGCCATCGGAGTAAACACTTTTACCAAGTTCCAGAAAGACTTTGGCTTTGGCTTAAAGACTAATATCGATCTTGCAGGTGAAGCCAGAACAGAGGGGCTTACCTACAATGCATCTAACATGGGACCTACAGACCTTGCGGTAAACACCTTCGGACAGGGCTTTAACGTAGATATGATCGAGATGATCACAGGATATTGCTCGCTTATAAACGGCGGCTACTACTACGAGCCCCATGTGGTAAAAAAGATTGTTTCATCCAGTGGATCAACCATAAAGAATATTGAACCTAGAGTTTTAAGACAGACAGTATCTACGAGCACTTCGGAAAAGATAAGAACCTACTGCGAAGCAGTTGTAATGGGAGATGAGGGAACAGGACGTTCAGCGAGACCCGCAGGCTACAGGATCATAGGTAAAACAGGAACAGCCCAGACACTCCCTCGTGGTAACAGACAGTACGTAGTATCTTTCATGGGAGCAGCCCCTGCAAATAACCCACAGATAGCTATTTATGTGGTTGTTGACAGGCCAAATGTGGCTGAACAGTCTACTTCCACGAGACTGGCAACTACTTTGGTTCGTGATATTCTTACAGAAGCGCTTCCTTATCTTAACTATCCTATGACAGAAGAGCTTTCCGACAAGGAGAGAGCCGAACTAGAAGAACTTAGGGCAAATCTTATAACTACAGCTACAGAGACAACAGAACCTGAGCTTACTGCCGATGGTACAGAACAGACTGAAGAGGCTGCTGAAAATGGAGAGGAAACCACGTCAGAACAGGGAGAGGAAGAACTGGTCCAGGCAGACAGCAGCAGATCTTCTATCTGGGAGTCTTTTGACAGAGATCCTTCTACGGGTTATTATGTTGATCCCAGCAGCGGAGCGCAGATAGACCCGGAGACAGGAATTGTGGTCGGTGAGGATGTCCTTCCTGATTTTTCCGGTGAATCGCCCCAACAGACATCGGAAGCTAATTAAATTTTTGAATGTTTTCAAGAGGTATGAAAATGAATGATTATGTTATGAGAACAATTATCCCTACCTTTGTTTCATTTTTTATAGCAGTTGTTATAGGACCCAAGGTTATTGATCTTCTTAGACGACTGAAGGCTGGACAGACTGAGAGGGAGGAGGGACTTGAATCTCATCAGAAGAAGACCGGAACACCTACTATGGGAGGAATTATTTTTCTTATTCCTTTCCTTATTATAGGAATATTCTATGGCGCAAGTCACAAGGAAGTAATTCCGGTACTTATCCTTACCTTTGGATTCGGGCTTATAGGCTTTCTTGATGACTACATCAAGGTTGTAAGAAAGCATAACTTAGGGCTCAGGGCCTGGCAGAAGATTCTTGGACAGTTTGTTATAACAGTTGTTTTTGCATTATACGTTCAGAAATTTACGGATATTTCTTTGGCAATGAGGGTTCCCTTTACTGCCATAGCTCTTGATTTTGGTTTCTGGAATATTCCAATATTATTCTTTATTGCACTTGGAACAGCCAACGGAACGAATTTTACAGACGGTGTGGATGGACTTTGCGCATCAGTAACTGCTGTTGTGGCAGGATTTTTTGCGGTTGCAGCAATGCATTATATGTCAACGGGAGCTGAGGTTATGTCCTGCGCGATGATGGGAGCTCTTTTGGGATACCTTGTATATAATGTTTACCCCGGAAAGGTCATGATGGGAGATACAGGATCCCTTGCTATCGGTGGCTTTGTTACAGCAACGGCTTATGTCATGAATATGCCCATATTTATTGTTATAGTTGGTTTCATCTATGCGTTTGAAGTAATATCAGTTATTTTGCAGGTTTCATATTTTAAGCTGACCCATGGCAAAAGAATTTTCAGAATGGCACCAATCCACCATCACTTTGAAAAGGGTGGCTGGTCCGAGACCAAGGTTGTTAATGTATTTACTACAATCACAGTGTTACTTTGTATACTGGCTTATGCGGGCCTGTAATGTTGCACTTGTTTTTACGTTTGGGAAAAGAGGAGTAGATTATGAAGGCAGATTTGAAGGATAAAAAAGTATTAGTCATTGGTTCAGGACTTTCAGGTGTTGGTTCTGTAAACCTCCTTAATAAAGTTGGAGCAATTCCGGTAATGCTGGAGGAAAATACCAAGGTATCTGAGACCGATATCAGAAATAAGCTTCATGAAGAAGACAGAGAAAAGACGACAATAATTATTGGCGAGATAAGCGATGAAGTGCTTGATACTATTGCACTCACAGTTCCAAGCCCTGCTGTTCCTCTTGATGCACCAACCGTTATGAGGATCAAGGCAAAAAATATTCCGATCTGGAGCGAGATTGAACTGGCTTACAATTTTGCCAAGGGAAAAGTTGTGGCTATAACAGGTACAAATGGTAAGACCACCACAACAACTCTTGTGGGTGAGATAATGAAAGCCCACTTTGGAAAGTGCTATGTTGTTGGAAATATCGGTGTTTCATATGCAGAGAGTGCCCTTGAAATGGACGAAAACAGTGTAACAGTGGGAGAGATCAGTTCTTTCCAGCTGGAGGCTGTAGATAATTTCCATGCAAATGTATCTGCAATATTAAACATAACGCCTGATCACTTGAACAGACATCATACTATGGAGTGCTATGTCTCCATGAAGGAAAACATCACAAACAAGCAGACCAAGGATGACACCTGCGTTCTGAATTATGACAATGAGTACACAAAGGACTTTGGTTCAAGATGTCCTGCTAAAGTTGTCTTTTTCTCAACATCACAGGAACTTACAGATGGCTTTTACCTTAAGGGCGAAGATATCTTTATGAGTACTGCGGGCAATGCCATGAAGGTCATGAATATCCATGACATGAATCTTGTGGGACTCTGCAACGTGGAAAATGTTATGGCTGCCATAGCCATGTCTCTTGCCATGGGAGTTCCGCTTGCAACAATACTAAATGTTATTCGTGATTTTAAGGCAGTAGAACACAGAATTGAGTTTGTAGCAACAAAGAGAGGCGTTGATTACTACAACGACTCTAAGGGAACCAATCCTGATGCAGCAATTCAGGGAATCCGTGCCATGAGTAAGCCTACCATTCTTATTGGCGGAGGCTACGACAAGGGCAGCGAATACGATGAGTGGATTGAATGCTTTGGAGATAAAGTAAAACTGCTTGTTCTCATTGGACAGACCAGGGAAAAGATTGCAGAATGTGCAAAAAAACACGGCTTTACCAATTATGTGTTTAAAGACACTTATGAGGAGGCTCTTGAGTACTGCACGGAGATGGCAGAGAGCGGTGATGCGGTTCTCCTTTCTCCTGCCTGCGCAAGTTGGGATATGTTCCCGAATTACGAGACAAGAGGTAAGAAGTTTAAGGAGTATGTAAATAAAATATCTGAATAAATGATATTTCGTGTTTTTGCATGAATAGCTTTAATGAGGTATAATTTTTTGCTGGTGTATTTTGTAATACGTTTTTGAGGGGTATATTTTGGAAAGAACAGCCAGGCTGAAAAAGTCATTGTTACAGAGAATTGAAGAGAGTTATGTGGATTACAGTCTGATATTTGTCACTCTGTTTCTTTTGGCATTTGGTCTTATCATGTTATATTCCACCAGTTCCTATGACGCAAATCTTGAAAAAGGTGATGCAGCATACTATTTCAAGCATCAGCTTATTCCAACGGCTTTAGGACTCGTTACGATGATATTCATGTCCTATTTTCCGTACAGGTTTTTGCAAAAGCTTACGGTTCCAATCTATCTTTTGGCGGCAATCCTTCTTATTATGATCATTCCTTTCGGAAGGACAGTAAATGGTGCGAAAAGATGGATATACATAGGCGGTATATCTATCCAGCCTGCGGAGGTTGCGAAGGTGGCAGCTATTGTCTTTACGGCAACCATAATAATCAAGTTAAAGGGAAATCTTATGACACTAAAGGGATATGGAGTGGCTCTATTATTCCCTTTGATTCTTTCTCTTATGGTTTATAAGATCACAAGAAATCTTAGCTCGGCGGTTATTATTCTGGGTATTGCAGTAATCATGCTGTTTATCGCTACTCCGGGCTATAAGCGATATATCCTGGCAGCACTGGGAATAATAGCCTTTGTGGCTGTTGTTATAGCGATAATTGTCAATTCTGAGGACAGCAGCGGCATGAACTACAGATTCAGACGAGTCCTTGCCTGGCTCGATCCAAATGCCTATGCCAGTGATGAGAGTTTCCAGACGCTTCAGGCTCTCTATGCCATTGGATCAGGCGGACTCTTTGGCAAAGGTCTGGGAGAGAGCATGCAGAAGATGAAGCTTCCTGAGGCTCAGAATGATATGATATTCTCCATCATCTGTGAAGAACTGGGGCTTTTTGGAGCTATATCAGTAATGCTTATGTTCATTATCCTTATCTGGCGTCTTATGGTCATAGCCAATAACGCTCCGGATATGTATGGCGCACTCCTTGTTATAGGAGTTATGGGTCATATTGCTATTCAGGTCATTCTTAATATAGCCGTTGTCACAAACACAATTCCCAATACGGGAATCACACTTCCGTTTATCAGTTATGGAGGTTCTGCGGTAATTATTCAGCTGGCAGAGATTGGAATTGCGCTAAACGTGGCAAGGAATATAGGAAGAAGCTGAAGCTATGGCAAAGAAGAGAAGAAGAGTAAAAAAGAGGCAAAAGAAGAGAGAGTATAGCAGCTACAGACCAAGTCTTAAGGAACGCTTTGAGGATTTTCATCCCTTAGAAAGGCTGATAGATTCACTTAAATACAGTAAGAGTCTGTATATTATCGGCGGGATAATGCTCTTTCTTTTGATTGTGGCTTTTGCTGCATATAAGTATATTTCAGATACCTACACTGTGACCAATATCTATGTCAATGGCAATACCCATTATACCAATGAAGAGATAATTGACATGGTCATAACGGACGGACTTAGTCACAATTCGCTATATCTTTCCCTGAAATACAGGGATAAGAGTATAGGAGACATTCCTTTTGTGGAAAAGATGGATGTTGATATCCTGTCACCGGATACAGTTAGGATAAATGTCTACGAGAAATCAGTGGCCGGGTACATATCATATCTTGGACACTACATGTATTTTGACAGGGACGGAATTGTTGTCGAGAGCTCAATGGAACCTTCAGACAATGTTCCTGAGGTTCTGGGGCTGAAATTTAATTACGTAATACTGTATGAAAAGCTTCCGGTAGAAAAAGAATCAGTCTTTTCGGAAATACTGGATATTACGCAGCTCTTAGATAAATATGAACTGAATGCTGAGAAGATCTTTTTTGACAATGAATACAATGTTTATCTGTACTTTGGCGGAGTAGAGGTCAGCCTTGGCAGTAGCAGCTTCATTGATGAAAAGATAATTCAGCTTCAATATATATTACCAAACCTTGAAGGCAAAAGCGGAATTCTCGAGATGAAGGATTATGACGAAGATACAAAAAATATTACTTTTGAAGAGAAAAAATAATGAATTGTCTTCGCAAAAACAAAAATTTTACTTAAAAAAATTGGTTGATAATTGAAAGAAAAAATCGTATCATAGCTATTAGGAGTCTATGAGGTTTATGAAGGAGGAGTCACTTTGCTGGAGATAAAGTCAAACGAGGCTGAATCTGGCTGCAAAATCATCGTTGTTGGGGTTGGCGGCGCAGGTAATAATGCTGTAAATAGAATGGTAGACGAGAATATTACCGGTGTAGAGTTCATCGGTATAAATACAGATAAGCAGGCATTGCAGCTTTGCAAGGCCCCTAAGCTTTTACAAATTGGGGAGAAGCTTACAAAGGGACTTGGAGCTGGTGCTAAGCCTGAAATCGGACAGAAAGCGGCAGAAGAGAGTGCGGAGGAGATATCTGCAGCCCTTAAGGGAGCAGATATGGTTTTTGTTACCTGTGGTATGGGTGGCGGAACCGGAACCGGTGCAGCTCCTGTCGTAGCTAAGCTTGCTAAAGAGATGGGTATTCTTACTGTAGGTGTTGTAACAAAGCCTTTCAGTTTTGAAGCTCGTGTTCGTATGCAGAACGCTATGCTTGGCATTTCAAATATTAGAACGAATGTAGATACGCTTATTGTTATTCCTAATGATAAGCTTCTTCAGATAGTAGACAGACGTACAACTATGCCTGATGCCCTTAAGAAGGCCGATGAGGTTCTTCAGCAGGCCGTACAGGGAATCACTGATCTTATCAATGTTCCTGCTGTTATCAACCTTGACTTTGCAGATGTTTCTACTGTAATGAAGGAAAAAGGTATTGCACATATCGGTATTGGTACCGGTAAGGGCGATGACAAGGCTACAGATGCTGTTAAGATGGCTGTAGAGAGTCCTCTTCTTGAGACTAAGGTTAACGGCGCTACAGATGTTATCATCAATATTTCCGGTGATATCACTCTTACAGATGCATCAGATGCTTCAGAGTATGTTCGTCAGCTGGCAGGAGATGATGTTAACGTTATCTTCGGTGCTATGTATGATGAGAGCAAGACAGATACATGTACTGTTACCGTTATTGCTACAGGTATTGACGACAAGGGCAAGAATGCTCCTGCAAGAGCAGCAGCTGCTCCTGTGGCTCAGCAGGCTCAGCCTGTTCAGCAGCCTACTGTTACAGCTAATGTATTTGCTCAGCAGACTGCAGGTGTTTCACCAATTCCTACTCCAAGTGTTATCACACCTAGTCCTGCAGCAGATACAGTGAGCACTGTCAATATTTCAAGACCTACAAATCTTGGAAATCTTACACTTAACAAGCCTGCAGAGGTTAAGCCTACTGTTGAGCCTAAGTCACTTAAGATTCCGGATTTCCTTCAGAGAAAGTGATATAATCCAGCATTTTTACCCCTTTGTATTATGCAAAGGGGTTTTTTATGCGCTTTTTTTCGACTTAAAACGAAATATAGTGTGGAAAATGGCGAGAATTGATGATACAATAATTTGTGGAGTGAAAAAGTTTTCTATACAATATACAGTAGCGTAAAAATGACGGAGGAAATGAGATGAAGTGCCCTTTTTGTGGAAAAGATGACACGAGAGTTATTGACTCAAGACCAGCAGATGAAAACACATCCATCAGGAGAAGAAGAGTTTGTGATGCCTGCGGTAAGCGTTTTACTACATACGAGAAAGTAGAGACTATTCCACTTATTGTAATAAAGAAGGGCGATGTCAGGGAACCTTATGACCGTGCCAAGATTGAAGCCGGTGTTTTCAGAGCCTGCCATAAGAGACCGGTAAGCGCTGAACAGATCACAAAGCTTGTAGATGCAGTTGAGACTGAAGTTTTTAACATGGAGCAGAAGGAGATTCCAAGCCGTGCTATCGGAGAGATAGTAATGGATAAGATGAAGAATCTGGATCCTGTTGCTTATGTTCGCTTTGCTTCCGTATATCGTGAGTTTAAGGACGTAAATACCTTTATGGATGAGCTTAAGTCTGTACTTCGCAAAGAAGCAGATGGTACTATTACTGACGCAACGGACAAAAATACTCCGTTACTTAAGAAAGAGTGATGGCAAAAGGTGATATCCGATAAAAATTGATTTCTGACATGTGGTCGGGGAGGGATTATGCACCCTTCCCGATTTTTATATTTTTAGGGGATAATGGCTATGTGGTTCTCTTGACAATCCTTTGACAAAGTCTTATATTTTCAATGTGGTACAGAGATACCATGCTATTACAACTTAATATAGGAGGAAGATTTTAACATGATTAAGAGGAGAATTATGAAAAAGAAAGGAACTTCACTTCTGATGGTCGTGTTAACAACACTGACTGTTGCATTGAGCGGATGCTCAAGTGACAAGGCAGGAGATTCCGCAAATAGTGGCGAGACTGCCGGGGCAGGCACTGATACAGTGACCAGCACACAAACACAGGAAGCTGCTGCAAATACGGATGATCTTTCCAAGCTTATCGTAGGTATACCTCAGGATATCGATGGTCTTGACCCACATAACTCAACAGGGGCCGGAACCAGAGAAGTATTCTACAACATCTTCGAGGGCCTTGTTAAGGCAGATTCAAACGGAAACCTTAACCCTGCTGTAGCCAGTGATTACACCATTTCAGATGATGCAACGGTTTATTCATTTACACTTAGAGATGGAATTAAGTTCCATGATGGAAGTGCTGTTACAGTAGAGGATATCAAATATTCTATTGAGCGCAACATGGGGGTTGATGGCGGCGAGCCGCTTATTCGTGCTTATTCCAAGATTGACAGTGTAAATATTGTAGATGATTCACATGTGGACATCGTTCTTAAGGAAGCTGATTCAGACTTTTTAACACAGCTTACAGTTGCTATTATTCCTGCAGCTAACGAGCATCCTGATACCACCCCTATCGGAACCGGTCCATACAAGTATGTTTCAAATTCTCCACAGGAGAACTTCATCGTAACAAGATTCGATGATTACTGGGGAGAGAAGGCTTATATCAAGGACGTAACCTTTAAGATTGAGTCCAACATGGATGCAATCGTTATGGATCTTGAAGGCGGCTCTATTGATATGATGGCTCGTGTAACAAGCACACAGGCTAATCAGTTGTCAGATAAGTTTGAGGTTTATGAGGGAACAATGAACCTGGTACAGGCTCTTTACCTCAACAATGCAGTTAAGCCTTTTGATGATGTAAAGGTTCGTCAGGCGCTCTGCTATGCGATTAATCCTCAGGAGATCATGGATTTCGTATCTGACGGAGCAGGAACAGAGGTAGGAAGTGCTATGTTCCCTGCTTTCACCAAGTATTACATGCCTGAACTTAACGATACCTATAACACTGATACAGCCAAGGCAAAAGAGCTCCTTGCTGAGGCAGGCTATCCTGATGGATTCGAGTTTACTATCACAGTTCCATCAAACTATGGACAGCACGTAGATACAGCTCAGGTTATTGCTGAAGAGCTTAAGACTATCGGTGTTACAGCTAATATTCAGGAAATCGAGTGGAACTCATGGGTTAGCGATGTATACTCAGACAGAAAGTATGAGGCAACTGTAGTTGGTATTGACGCTTCAACACTTTCAGCATCAGCGCTTCTTTCAAGATATGTATCAGACGCAGGCAAGAACTTTGTTAACTTCAAGAGCGATGCATTTGATACAGCTTATGCAAATGCACAGGCTACACAGAATGACGACGAGAAGACCAAGTACTACAAAGAGTGCGAGACAATCCTTTCACAGGAAGCTGCCAGCGTATATATTCAGGATCTTCCTGAGTTTGTAGTTCTTAACAAGAAGTTTACAGGCTATAAGTTCTTCCCGCTTTATGTTCAGGATATTGCAGCAATCAAGCCTGCTAACTGAGAAATGCACTGATTTATAAGAATTAAATTATAGATGCGAGGAATATGCAAATGAAATACACGATTAAAAAGCTCTTTTCAACATTTTTGACATTAATTGTGGTTTCTCTCTGCGTATTCCTCGCTTTTAATGTATTGCCGGGAGATCCGGCTATCAGAATGCTGGGGCTTGAGGCTTCAGATGAGCTCATTGAGCAGACAAGACAGGCGATGGGACTTAACGATCCTCTGCTTGTGAGATATTTTAGATGGTTTACAGCTTTTTTACGGGGGGATTTCGGTACCTCCTACAGTTACAAGGTCCCGGTGGCAGGTATGCTGCTCAATAAGATACCTATTACATTTTCACTGGGAATTCTTGCTTTTATTCTTACGGTTTTGATTTCAATTCCCATGGGGATAGTTACTGCCAAGTATGAAAATGGTGTCCTGGACAGGGCCATTACTGTTTTTAACCAGATTATCATGGCGATTCCGCCTTTCTTTTCCGGAATCCTTATTACCTTCATATTTGGTATGATACTAAAGGTTTTTACCCCGGGCGGCTTCGTATCATATGAAAAGGATTTGGTCGGATTTATCAAATATCTGATTTTCCCGTCCTTTGCAACTGCATTTCCCAAGATTGCCATGACAGTCAAGATGCTAAGGGGCAATCTTATCGATGAGGCAGGCAAGGATTATGCCAGAACTGCCTACAGCCGCGGTAATAATACAAATGGCGTGTTGTACAGGCATGTTTTGAAAAATGCCATGATACCGGTTATCACGTTCCTTGGAATGGCACTGGCGGACATGGTTGCCGGAAGTATTGTTGTGGAGCAGGTTTTCTCTATTCCCGGCATAAGCAGGATTTTACTTACAAGCATCAGTAACAGGGATTATCCGGTTGTTGAGGCAATTATTATGGGCATTGCCATAATCGTTATTGTATTAAATCTGTTGGTTGATATCATCTACAGGATTATCGACCCGAGAATAAGGATAGATGATTGATGAAGAAGATCAGTTTAAAGAAAATTTTAAAAGATCCATATCTGGTCAGTGGCATTCTGATAATGGGACTGGTGCTTCTTATGATCATTGTAGGGATTTTTTGGACGCCCTACGATCCCACCAAGATGAGTGCATCGGAAAAGCTTCAGGGGATTTCTCTAAGGCACATTATGGGTACTGACAATATGGGAAGAGATGTGTTCAGCCGTGTTATGTACGGTAGCAGGGTTACACTTCTTATTGCCATGGGAACCATTATTATTGGAGCAGGTCTTGGAACCATAATAGGCGCTATTACCGGATATTTCGGTGGAATGCTGGATGAGGTGGCGATGAGGGTAATCGATGCTCTTTTCGCTTTCCCGAGTATTCTTTTAGCACTGGTAATTGTCAGTGTATTTGGTGTTGGCTGGATGCAGCTGGTGGTTTCTCTTGGAATTGCCTTTGTACCAAGCTTTGCCAGAATTGTCAGAGGAGAAGTGCTCCGCTGCAAAGATATGGACTATATACAGAATGCAAGACTTCAGGGAGTGGGTAGCTTACGAATGATATTTGTCCATATTCTGCCTAATATCAAGGGAGTGCTTGCATCTTCAATACTTATTGGATTCAATAATGCTGTTCTTGCTGAGGCAGGGCTTAGCTATCTGGGAGTCGGTTCACAGCCTCCTTACGCAAGTCTTGGAAGAATGCTTTCGGACGCACAGCAGTATATGTTCACGAGACCAAGCTATGTAATGTGTCCCGGTATTGTAATTGTACTTATGGTGCTTGGCTTTGCATTTTTAGGGGAGGGAATTAAGAGATGGGAATAATCCTTGATGTTACTGACCTTCATATTGAATTCCATGATCACGATGCCCCTGAGACTGCAGTTGAGGACTTTGACCTTATGCTGGGAAAGGGCGAGATTGTTGGAATTGTTGGTGAGTCAGGTTCCGGAAAGAGTATGAGTGCCCTGGCTATAGCAGGGCTACTCAGCAGACATGCCATCAAGAAGACCGGCCGTATCATGTTCCAGGGACATGACCTGCTGACCTGCGACAGAAAGATCCTTCGCGGCTTTCAGGGAGATGAGATTTCAATTATTTTCCAGGAGCCTATGACCAGTCTTAACCCTGTTAAAAGAATTGGCTGGCAGGTGGAGGAGCCTCTTAAGATTCATCATCCGGAGATAAAAAAGGCTGAGAGGAAAAAGAAGGCTATCGAGATGCTCAATGCTGTTGGCCTTGAAAATGCTGAGGAAGTCTACTACATGTATCCCCATGAGCTTTCAGGAGGCATGAGACAGAGAGTAATGATCGCCTCAGCCATGATCGGCGATCCACAGATACTTATTGCTGATGAGCCGACAACTGCGCTGGATGTAACGGTGCAGGCTCAGATTGTTGAACTGCTTAAGAGAATCAACAAGAAGAGGGGAACTTCTATTATCTTCATCTCCCACGACCTTAGTCTTGTGAGCCAGCTCTGCGAGAGGGTAATTGTAATGCAGAAGGGCAACATTGTTGAGTCGGGATATACGAAGGATGTCTTTAATCATCCGATAAACAGCTATACCAAAAAGCTTATCGCGGCGATTCCAAAGATCGACCTTTGACTTTGGAGTCAGTTATTTTACTAATACAGTAGGTTTGTATGGAAAAAGAAGCAGTACTTAGAGTTTCACATCTTAATGTCTTTTATAAAAACAGGAAGCGGAAGCTTTTCTCAAAACAGAGCAAGAAGATACAGGCTCTTTTCGATGTGTCTTTTGAGGTTAAGGAGGGCGAGGTCCTTGCTATTGCCGGTGAGTCCGGCTGCGGTAAGTCTACGCTGGCAAGGGCAATTGTTGGAATTAACAAGGATTATCAGGGCGAGATCTGGCAGAAGCATTCAGATCCCCAGATGGTTTTCCAGGATCCTTACAACTCCCTTAATCCTGCCAAAAAGATAGGCTGGCTTTTGGAAGAACCGCTTAAGGTGGACAAGAGTCGCAAGTGGACCAAGGAGGAGAGACAGCAAAGGGTAAAAGAGATCATGCAGGAGGTTGAGCTTCCTCTTAACATGCTGGAGAGATACCCATCACAGCTCTCAGGAGGTCAGAGGCAGAGAGTATGCATAGGTATTGCCCTTATGCGTGATCCTAAGCTTCTTATTGCGGATGAACCGGTTTCTGCGCTGGATGTTACTATTCAGGCTCAGATAATGGAACTGCTCCGTAATCTGCATAAAAAGCTTGGAATTTCCATCATCTTTATTTCTCATGACCTGAGGGTTGTTTATCAGATAAGCGATCATGTAATGGTCATGAAAAACGGCAAAGTTGTGGAGTATGGCGAGACCAAGGATGTCTACAGGAATCCTCAGGCTGAATACACCAAGCAGCTTCTAAAGGCCGCCGGAATTGTGAATAGTAACTCAAGTTACTGTTCAGACAGAAATGCGCACTCTGCTGCGCATTTCGTGAGAAAGTGATTCAGGAGTGAGCGCATTCTTTCGACGAAGTCGAATTGGAATGAATGCGCGAATTCGTTACTGGAGCGAGCTGCATGCGAGTGAACAGTAACTAACTCAATATATTGCGAGACAGATGGAGCAGTTGTTTGATATAATGGGGTTAAGAAAAAAAGTAGAAAAGTCGATATACAAGATGTAGGGGTTGGAAATGCAATAAGTATTTAGGATTTACGCCCCGTATATCATAAAAGGATATCGAAGGGAGGGTGATAAATGGCATTAGAAAGAATTGGTGGCTACCTTAATGGCTACGATGCTTATAATATCCCTAAAGCGACAGATGATCTTAAGATTGGTGCTCCTTCTCAGGAATCTTTAAGAAAGGCTCAGGAAGAGACCGCAAAAGCTGCTCCGCAGGAAGAAAACAAGGAAGCGGAAAAGCCCGGGCTTGACCTTACCGTAAAAGAGGTTCCTGCAAGGGAAAACGCCTCTATTGAAAATATAGCAATATCTTTTGGACAGTATGATATCTCCTCCATGAATCTCTTTGAGGAGAAGGGACTTGCGTCAGAAGATATGAAGCAGGCAATATCAGGAATGCAGAGGGACAAGATACTTCATGAGTATCAGTACTTTGTTGGCGGCAAGGACCTTGAAGGCAAGCAGAGGAATATTATAGCAGGCACAGAAGATGGTCTGGTTATAAAACTTTAAAATCACATATTATTATGAATTATGCTAAGGAGCTTCTAAGTGAAAAGAAGCTCCTTTTTTACGTAATTCTCAAAAGGGGGAGCGTGTAGTAAAATATGATGAGGAAATAAGACAGATTATTTTATCATGACAGGTTCTCAGGAGGGCTTATGGCTAATTATACTGATGGAAATACGAGAGTTTGCGGGCTTATTGGCAACCCGGTAAGGCACACACTTTCCCCGCTTATACATAATTCACTGGCAGAGATGCTGGATATAAATCTTGTATATGTGCCTTTCGAAGTGAAGGAGGATAATGTAGGGGATGCCATAAGAGGAGCGGCAGCCCTGGATCTTCAGGGACTAAATGTTACAATTCCTCATAAGAGCGCGGTTATCCCATACCTTGATGATATAGATCCTCTCGCGAGAGGAATCGGAGCGGTAAATACTTTGGTACGAACCAATCAGGGAGGCTTTAAGGGCTACAATACCGACATGACAGGACTCTATCGCGCCATGGTTGAAGAAGGCGTTGAACTTGAGGGGAAAAAGGTTGTGATTCTGGGAGCCGGCGGTGTGGCAAGACCTGCAGCGTTTCTTTGTGCAAGCAAGGGAGCTGAGGTTGTTTACATCTTGAACAGAACCTTTGAAAAGGCGCAGATAGTGGCAGATGAGGTAAATAAGGCCCTTTCAAAACTGGATAAGGTTGAGAAGCTTACAGATGATGGCATAGAGGCAGACGGCGTATATGGGGATTATGAAGAAAAGGTAATCCCTATGCCTATCGGAGAGTATGACAGACTTCTTTCAGGAGATGATAAATATATTGTTCTGCAGTGCACGTCAGTAGGTCTTTTCCCCGATGTGAACAGTGCAGTTATTGAAGATGAAAGATTTTATGAGCATGTAAGTGTTGCTCTTGATATGGTTTACAGACCCGTTAAGACCAAATTTATGAAGCTGGCTGAAAATGCCGGTGCCAAGAGCTTTTCGGGACTTAAGATGCTTCTTTATCAGGGAATTGATGCATTTGAACTGTGGAACTCTGATGAGGACAATAAGCTAAAAGTCACAGTTGAGCAGGCAAATGAGATATATAAGAAGCTTGTTATGGAGGTTTCGGGGGCAAGGAACATTATCCTTGAGGGCTTTATGGGAAGCGGAAAGACTACAGTTTCGGAGATCCTTTCAGATAAGCTTGATCTGGAACTCCTTGATACGGATGAAGCTATTGTGGAAGCAGAAGGAAGGTCCATCAATGAGATTTTTGCAGAAGACGGCGAGGAGACCTTCAGATGCATGGAAACAGATCTTTTGGAAATGATAGTTTCTGAGCATCTTGGAGAGATGGTGATTTCTCTCGGCGGAGGATTGCCCCTTAGGGAAGAGAACAGAGATCTGCTAAAAAAGGCAGGAAAAGTAGTTTTCCTTAGAACCACGCCTGAGACAGTTTATGAAAGACTGGAAGGCGATAGCACCAGACCTCTTCTTCAGGGAGATGATCCCAAATCCAGGATAAAAGAGCTATTGGAGGACCGTAAGGAGAGGTACGAAGCCGCTGCTGATATCATAGTGGATACTGATGGCAAGACTCCTGAAGAGATTGCCAAGGAAATAATAGGATTGTTGGGAATGGTTTTTGAATGAACAAACGAAATTATTCAAAAGAGCTGGAAAACAGAATAGAGGATTTCCGGAAAAAGGGACTATATCCGAAAATTCTTCTTCACGCCTGCTGCGCCCCGTGTTCTTCCTATTGCCTTGAATATCTGCGGGAATTCTTTGATGTCACAGTTTTTTTCTACAATCCCAATATTACTGAGGAGAAGGAATATCGCAAGAGGGTTATTGAGGAAAAAAGGCTTATCGAGGAGTACAACAGACAGGTCAGGGAAAAGAACTTTGAAGGTATGAACTCTGATGAAAACGCCAGACTCATAGACATCATTGAAGGTGATTATGTTCCGGCAGATTTTTATGAGGCTGCAAAGGGCTATGAAGACTGCAGAGAAGGTGGAGAAAGGTGTAGGAAATGCTTTGAATTAAGACTCCGTGAGACTGCCAGAGTGGCTGCGGATAAGGGCTTTGAGTTTTTTACCACAACTCTTACCATAAGCCCCTTAAAGAATGCAGATGTCTTGAATGAAGTGGGGGAAGAAGTCTGCAGGGAGATTAAGGATGAAGTTTTCAGAGGCGCAAGAGAGCCAGGGAAAACAGAACCTTTGAAGCTGGAGTTTTTACCCTCGGATTTTAAGAAAAAGAACGGCTATAAGCGTTCAATCGAGCTGTCACATAAGTTTGATCTGTACAGACAGGACTTCTGCGGCTGCAGTTTTTCAAAAGCCCAGAGGGAACATGATACAAGAGTGAGCGCATTGAGTGAACAGTAACGAGACAGAAAGATAATCGTTGCTAGATTTGTGTTATTCTGTTAAAATCGTGTAGATAATCTTTAGGATTGGTTATGTGAACATCAGATTTCATAATTATATAGGAAAGAAGGTTGAATTTTGGAAAAGGTACTTGAGCTAATATCAAAAGAAGTAGGAGATGCGTTTGAGGCTGCGGGGTATGACCGCGAGCTTGGAAGGGCTACAATCTCCAACAGACCGGACCTTTGTGAATATCAGTGTAACGGCGCCATGGCAGGTGCCAAGAAGTACGGAAAGGCTCCTTTTATAATTGCGGATGAAGTTGCTGCAAAGCTTCAGGACAATCCTGCATTTGAAAAGGTGGAGTCAGTTAAACCGGGATTTTTGAACATCGTGCTCAGCGGTGATTTTGTAAGAAGCTATATTGTAAAGATGCTCCATGAGAAGCGCTTTGGTATCAGCCTTCCGGGACATGAGCCTACTGTTATCCTTGACTACGGCGGAGCTAATGTAGCAAAGCCACTTCATGTAGGTCATCTTCGTCCTGCAATCATTGGAGAGGCTGTAAAGCGTATCCTTAAATACACAGGTAACAAGGTTATCGGAGATATACACATGGGAGACTGGGGCCTTCAGATGGGCCTTGTCATCACAGAGCTCAAGAGAAGAAAGCCTGAGCTTCCATATTTTGATCCTGATTTTACAGGAGCTTATCCCAAGGAGCCACCTTTCACAATTCAGGAGCTTGCGGAAATATATCCTGTTGCCAGTGCCAAGTCCAAGGAGGATGAGGCTTACAAGAACGAGGCTATGGAAGCTACAAAGCGTGTTCAGGACGGCGACCGTGCCTACAGAGCAATCTGGCATCACATCATGAACGTTTCTCTTCCTGACCTTAAGAAGAACTATGACAGCCTGGATGTTCATTTCGATCTTTGGAAGGGCGAGTCAGATGTGCATAATGTTATCCCGGGAATGGTTGAGTATTTCAAGCAGCACAACTATGCTCATGTAAGCCAGGGCGCATTGGTTGTGGATGTTGCAGATGAGAAGGATGCAAAAGAGATGCCTCCTTGCATTATCCTTAAGTCAGACGGTGCGGCTTTATACGCTACAACAGATCTTGCAACTATTCAGGAGCGTATGAGAGAGTATCATCCTGATGCAATTTATTACTTCACAGATAAGAGGCAGGCACTTCACTTTGAGCAGGTATTCAGAACTGCCAAGAAGACCAAGCTGGTTATGCCTGAGACTGATCTTAGATTTGTCGGAAACGGCACAATGAACGGCGCAGACGGCAAGCCTTTCAAGACAAGAGAGGGCGGAGTTATGCACCTTGAGAGTCTTGTTCAGGAAATTAATGACAAGATGTATGAGAGGGTTAAGCAGAGCAATCCTGATATGCCTGACGATGAGGCAAGGAGCACAGCTAACAAGGTTGCCCTTTCAGCTCTTAAGTACGGCGATCTTTCCAACCAGCCTGCTAAGGATTACGTCTTTGATATAGATAAGTTTATCTCCTTTGAGGGAGATACAGGCCCATATATTCTTTATACTATGGTACGTATCAAATCAATCCTCAAGAAATATGAGACAGAGGGGGGAAATGTCAAGGAAGCAAAGCTTGGCAATCCCGAGAATGAGGCAATGAAGAACCTTATGCTTCTTCTCACAAGATTTGCAGATGCTATTGAAGGTGCTGCCAAGGATCTGGCACCTAACAGAGTATGCGGATACATCTATGACCTCAGTAACGCATTTAACAGCTTCTATCACGGAACCAAGATTCTTACAGAGGCTGACGCCGACAAGAAAGAGAGTTACATCGCACTTCTTGCAATAACACTTAAGATTCTTGAGACAAGTATTGATTTACTTGGATTTAGTGCTCCTGAGAGGATGTGAGCGATATAAGGACTGAGTAAACACAGCATTGTGCTTGCACAAAATGCTGTGTTTATGAAAGGACTGAACGGACATGAGGAAAAAAGATACACGAACAAAGTGAGTGAATCGATTTCCGAATGCATGTAGCGACGCGAAGCTAGTCCCGTTAGGGAGATTGCGAGAGCGAAGCGGAGCAATCCGTATTATCGCTCACAAGTAGTAGGTAAATATGAACGACAATAATCACATGTTCAGCAACAGGAAGCTTTTCCTGTTGCTGATTCCAATTATAGCAGAACAGTTCCTGAATTCCCTTATGGGAATGGCGGACTCCATGATGGTCAGCAACGTAGGAGCAGCAGCTCTTTCCGGCGTATCTCTTGTTGATTCAATCAACAACCTGGTAGTTCAGGCATTTAATGCCATGGCAACGGGTGGAGTCATAATCTGTTCCACATATTTCGGCCAGAAAGATATAAAAAGAGCTAATGAATCAGCAAGACAGGTGATCTTAGTCTCAACTTTTATATCTGTTTTTTTGATGGTTATCTGTCTTATTTTCAGAAATAGTCTCCTGAGTTTTATCTTTGGAAGTATAGAAGCGGATGTAATGCATGCTGCAAGCATATATTTTCTTCTTACAATTATTTCCTATCCCGGGATTGCGCTTGCTGCAGCAGGAAGTGCTATTTTCCGTGCCCAGTCCAATACTAAGCTCCCGATGAATGTTGCCATTGTCTCAAACATATTAAACATTGCGGGCAATGCACTTCTCATCTATGGCTTTGGTATGGGAGTATATGGAGCAGCTCTGGCTACCATGACGTCAAGGATCTTTTCTGCAGTAGTTCTTTTGACCATGATTAGAAAAGATAAGTACGAGATAAATATCAGAGAGTACCATAAGATCAGGCCTGATTTTGGTAAGATAAGAAGGATTCTTGCCATGGGTATTCCAAATGGAATCGAGAATTCCATGTTTCAGTTTGGAAAACTGGCTATCCAGTCATCAGTATCACTCCTTGGAACAGCAGCTATAGCCGCTCAGTCCATGGCCAACATCTTTGAAAATGTGAATGGTGTTGCCGGAATTGGTGTCGGAATTGGACTTATGACTATTGTGGGGCAGTGCCTTGGAGCCGGTCGCAAGGATGAAGCCATTTATTACACAAAGAAGATGATAGGATGGGGATATGTTGCTATTCTGGTTAGCTGTCTTTTTACCTATGCTATTGCAAGACCCGTTGTATTTCTTGCCGGTATGGAAAAAGAGAGTGCAGAATTATGCATATATATGCTTGGATGGATCACTATTGCAAAACCGCTTTTGTGGTCCCCTTCCTTTGTGACTCCTTATGCCATGAGAGCAGCGGGAGACGTGAAGTTTTCCATGATTGTCGCAACTCTTACCATGTGGCTTTGCAGAGTTACCCTTGCTACTTACCTTATAAGAGTAGCCGGAATGGGGGCAATGGGTGTGTGGATCGGAATGTTTGCTGACTGGGGCATCAGAGGCATTATTTACACTATTCGCTTTAAGCGGGGCAAATGGATCCATAAGGTTATTGAGTAATTCTTCTTAGTTATTTAATCATTTTTTTATTCTATTATGTATAACAATTCAATATAATGGTTGTGTAACACTTTTTCGATAATAATTAACGGCCTATTGTATGGATGTGAATAGAAAAGGAAGTCTATATTACATACGTTACACACTGACTGTGATCGGAGCCCTGGTTCTGGTCGCAGCTCTTTTCATGCTTGCACTTCTTACAAAAACTGAGACTGATACAGGTCCTGTTCTGGAACCTACAAGGGTCAATCACAGAGTTCTTTTTTTGTGTTCTTATAATCCACTGTATTTTACTTATGAAGATCAGGAAAACGGCCTTAAGGAAGCTCTTTACCCCAATGGTATTGAGTTTGATGTTATCTACATGGATACAAAGAATTATGGAAACGAAGAAGATATTGATGACTTCCATGATTTCCTTAAAGAGAGGCTAAAGAAGGACAGAGGCTATGAGGCTGTGCTTCTTGGAGATGATGACGCTCTTATTTTTGCATTAAAATACCAGGATGAACTTTTTAAGGACTATCCTATGGTATTCTTTGGCATAAATGATGCAAAACTGGCGGTAGAGGCGGCAAAGAATCCAATGATTACCGGCTTTTATGAGAAAGATTACATAAAAGACTGTATGGATCTTGCTATGACCACATTGCCCGACAGAAAATATTTTGTGGCCCTTCATGATAATTCTGCAGCCGGTGCGGCGGATGTGGATATCTTTTACTCCTATGATTCAAAATACCCGGATTATGTATTTACGGACATAAATACTGCAGAACTGAGTGAAGAGGAGCTAATTGAGGCTCTGAAAAACCTGCCGAAGGATGCGGTTCTCTTTTACATGACCTGCTACTCTGATAAAGAGGGAAAGACCTATTCCATGCTGGATAGGACAAATACTGTGGTGTCTTATGCCAGGGTTCCTGTCTTTAGAAATTATTCAGGCGGAAGGGATCAGGGCGTCCTTGGCGGAACCTATATGGACTTCCAGGCGCAGTGCAGGGATGCAGCGCTTGTAATCTACGATGTTTTAGAAAACAGGACAGACATAGAAAGCTGTAATCTTGATGTCGATACTCCAAGTAAGACAAGCTTCAACTATAAGATGATGCAGAAATATAATATTGATGAGGCACTTCTTCCGGCGGGAACGGAGTTTATCGACAAGCCCATCAGTATCGTAGAGTACTACAGGAGCATTATCCCGATAGCTATCATGATCGTGGCAGCCCTGATGCTCTTTATTATAGCTTCGAATATAGCAGTGGAGCAGCAGAAGATTGCCAATCAGCAGATTAAGGAGTCAAGAGACAGCCTTGAAGAGTCGCAAAAAAAGCTTATCTATCAGGCTGAGCACGATGAACTGCTGGATCTTTTGAACAGAAAGTCTATTGTAGCCACATTGAATATGAGGCTTTCTCCAAGCGATACATATTCCATATTGATGGTGGATATTGATGGCTTTAAGTCTATAAACGAGAATTTCGGCCATGCAATTGCCGACGATGTCCTTAAGTATATTGCCAGCAAGCTCAAGGAGATGGAGAGAAAATACAAGTGGCTTACCGGAAGGTATAGCGGCGATGAGTTTATCATCATGATTCCGGAAAAGACTCTTGATGAGAAGTCCGCTGAGATCATTGAAATACTGGGCTCTCTAAGAAAAACGCTAACTATTGAACAGGAAGTTATCCAGCTTTCTGCAAGCGTTGGTATTGCAAATTCAGATGGAGTATCCGGTCCTGAGCAGAATATCATAAATGCGGAAATTGCTATGTATGAGGCAAAAGAGCGTGGCAAAGATACTGCTTTTGTCTATACAGATTCAATGCAGCAGAATATGAAAGAGGAAAATCGCATCAAAGCCCTTGTTCTTGAGGCTTTTGACAAGAATCTCTTTTACATGGTCTATCATCCAAAGATTGATGCAAAGACAAAGAAGCCCGTTGGCTTTGAGGCGCTTGTCCGAATGAAGAATTTAGAAAAGAGTCCGTCAATATTTGTTCCCATTATTGAGAAGAATGGATGGATCTCAAAGCTGGGGCGTGTTACTACAAGGATAGTAATAGAACAACTGGCAGAGTGGAAGAGTCAGGGAAAAGAACTGCTTCCGGTATCAATCAACTATTCTTCCAGGCAGGTCAATGATGCGAGGTATGTGCAGTTCCTGAATGACCTATTACAGAAGCATGATATAGATCCGGAATATGTTCAGCTTGAGATGACCGAGAGCATGTTTTTGGAAAAGAATAATCTGACTATGAGGCTCTTTGAACGCTTCAAGAAAATGGGAATAAAGATCCTTCTGGATGATTTTGGAACAGGATATTCTTCTCTTGGGTATCTTACTTACATCCCGATAGATGAGATAAAGCTTGATAAGAGTCTGGTGGATGCTTATCTGATAGAGGGAAAGGATCTCTTTATCAGAGATGTGATACAGCTTGTCCATGATCTGAACAAGACTATCATAATTGAGGGAGTAGAGCAGGAATGGCAGTATGAAAGACTTCTTAAGTTTGGAGCAGATACCATTCAGGGCTTTTATTTTTCAAAGCCTGTTATTCCCGAGAAGGCCATAGATTTTTTGCCCCTTTCAGAAGAAAATGAGGATGTTGTGAACCGATAAATTATATGCTAATATGTTTAAGACGCCAATTCATTTTGGCGTCTTATTTATGTTCTATAGAGGTATTTTATGAAGGAGAGAGAAACACTTGGAAGCAGAATGGGCTTTATCCTGCTCTCGGCAGGATGCGCCATTGGAATAGGAAATGTATGGCGATTTCCATACATGGTGGGAGAGAATGGAGGAGGCTTATTTGTAATAGCATACGTGGTCTTTTTGCTGATTCTTGGAGTTCCGATCATGACCATGGAATATGCCATAGGAAGATCCAGCCGCCGCAGTATTTTATCAGCACTTAGGATGCTCGAGCCAAAGGACACTAAATGGCATCTTTTTGGACATGTGGCTATTGCAGGCAATTACCTTCTGCTAATGTTTTATTCAGTGGTATCCGGATGGATACTCAGATATTTTGTCCTCACTGTATCGGGAGGCTTTGTTGGTAAGAATCCTGATGATATCTCAGTCATATATCAGGATATGATGGATAGTCCCATGACCATGATCCTTTTTATGGCCATAACCATGGTGATCACTGTAATAGTAACTTCTATGGGACTTGAGGCAGGCGTAGAGAGAGTTACAAAGGTGATGATGGTTGCGCTCATTATCATCATGATAGGTCTTGGGGTTAAGTCCTTGAGTCTTCCGGGAGCTTCGGAGGGCGTTAAGTTTTATCTTATGCCGAATGCGGAAAATGTCAGAAAAGTAGGACTTGGAAATGTGCTTTATGGTGCGCTTAACCAGAGCTTTTTTACCTTAAGTCTTGGAATAGGCAGTATGGAAATCTTCGGAAGCTACATCAAGAAGGAGAGAAGTCTTGTGGGCGAAGCCTTCATTGTGGCCGGTCTTGATACCTTCGTGGCTATCGTTGCGGGACTTATCACTATTCCTGCCTGCTTTGCCTTCGGAGTAGCACCGGACAAGGGACCGAGCCTCATGTTCCTTACACTGCCCAACGTATTTGCATCCATGAAGGGCGGAAGGATAATTGGAAGCTTTTTCTTCCTTTTCATGTATTTTGCAGCGCTTTCTACTATGATTGGCGTATTTGAAAATGATGTGAGCTTTTCCATGGATCTTTTTGGCAGGAATAGGAAAAAAGCAGCATTGGGAGCGGGAATTCTGATAACCTTAGGTTCTATACCATGCGCACTGGGCTTCAATGTGTGGAGCGCTTTTCAGCCGCTTAAAGCGGGAAATGTCATCATGGATCTGGAGGACTTTATTGTCAGCAATCTGATGCTTCCTATAGGTGCTTTCATAATGTGTCTGTTCTGTACCTGCAGATATGGCTGGGGATTCGATAATTATATCGAGGAGGTTAACAGCGGAAACGGAATCAAGATAAATCCGGCGCTGAAGTGGTATTTTAAGATTGTATTGCCTTTGATACTGGCGTTTATAGCGATATATGGTTTGTGGGGATATTTCGCAGGATGAGTATTGATACATTCATCTGATTCAGTTATTCGGTGTTTTTGTGGCGGAGGAATTATTGCCATAATAAGCGCTACTTCGTATAAAGAGATATAAAAAACAAACTTAGTCAAATTGTGTCGATTGAAAAAAGAGTAACTTCTAAATAGACAAAAGGAGGATATCATGATGGAAGATAAGAACAGAGTAAATGATAATGAGTTAACTGCTGTTACAGGCGGAGCAGCAACAAAGGCTTCAGCTCCAAGATTCCAGGTAGGGGATAAGGTTACACTCATTGTTTATCCTGAGTTTGGAATTGGAACAATTGTGAATGTATATATGGGAGGCACTGGCTGGAACTGCACTGCAAGATTCGATTCTGGCATTATTGATGCTTCTGATATTGAGTTCATCCCTGCGTGAGATAAAAAAATTAGAGATCGAGTAGGAGGATTATTTCTCCCACTCGATTTTTTTTGTAATTTCTAAAAGTATTATTAAAACTGGCGTAAATTCAACACGTAAATAAATATTCGTAATAACATTAAGATGTATCCTAAGATCAGTATGTTTATAAAATGATAAAAGATGCGAAAATGCAACAAAAGAGAAAAAGGCTGAGGAAAAAAATGGATGAAAAAACACAGTATTACAAATTTATTGTCGGTAGTGTCATTGTCAGACGAACCGGGCTAAAAATAGAGAAAATAGGGAAAAAAGGTGTGTGGGAGGATGCTTCACATATGGCATACCGCTTTATCCGGGATGACGATATGCTTGTTGAGATTACAGAAGAGGAAGCTAAGGATCTTTTAGCACAAAGGGGAATAGATCTATAAACTAAGGGACATCAAGACGGAGATAAAACTATGGGAAAAAGAACAAAACATTTGGTTTCAGTAGCATTTTTCATGGCTCTTTTAATTTCTTTTTTAGCACCATCTATACAGGTTCAGGCAAATGAATCTGCGACTGAGTATGCGGTACAAAGCGGCGACTGCCTCTATAAGATTGCCAAGAACCAGCTTGGAAGCGGAAGCAGATGGACTGAGATATTTGAGCTGAATAAGGACATTATAAAAGATCCTGCACTGATTTTTGTGGGGCAGAACCTTAAACTTCCGGGTGCCGCATCTGTAACTACAGTTGTCACAGCGGATACTTCTAATGAAGCAGCTGCAGCCGGGCAGACAAACCCGGATGAGCAGAAAGAAGCTGACAAATACGCGCAGATGCTCTATGACGCAGCCCAAAAGGCTGAGCCGGCTGTTACTGCAGTTCTAAAGTCAATGGAATCAGATAAGGCTCACCTTGAGGGCTTGGATTACAGATTAAAATCAGTTGAGAGTACCAGCAGAAAGATTCTTTCTGATGCTAATGACGCTGAAATTTCTATTGAGGAGTCTGCGAAAGCTATAAAGGATTCCCTAAGGTATACCTTTGTAATTGATGATTCGGATTATGTTGAAATGACTAAAAAAATCATGGATGCGCTTATTTCAAACGGTAATACTGTGCTTAACTTCAAGAACTTTTGGACCAATACGTCTAATCCTTATCAGGGAATAAATATACAGCTTAAGGATAAAACCGGCGTTGTTTTTGAATTGCAGTTACATACCCCGACTTCTTACAACACCAAAGTGTTTGAGTCACATCAATATTATGAAATAGCAAGAAGCGAAACAGCAACAGAAGAGGAAAAGGCTGAGGCAAATAAGAAAATGGAAGAATTGTTTAAACGTGTTCCTGTTCCGGAAGGAGTAGAAAATCTTTCATATTAAGGCGTCCGATTTGTGAACTTGAATTCTGATCTGTAAAGGGATTGGAGGTATATTTTATGTTTATTGTAGCTATGGTTCTTACCGCCGTCTTAACATTTTTGTGGTTCATGCCCTTATATAGAAAGGCTGCAGGTCCTGACAGAGTTGGGAAAAAGCCTTTGATTACGGCATTTTTGCTTGGCTTTTTTGTGGATTTCATCGTGGCGCTTATCTTTCAGAGCCTTCTTGGATTGCTTTACAGATATGCAGGAATTGTGGATGGAAGCCTTGCCAAACACTACCTGACAGCATTTATCTCATATGCTCTGATAGAGGAGTCGGTTAAGTTCTTCACAGCCCTGATTGTTTTGAAGATGTTTAAGATAAGGGGGGCTAAAAACTATATTCTGGTCTTTGGCATGGTAGGGATGGGCTATGAAATTGTCGAAAGTCTGCTGTATGTAGCAAGCGCCGGAATTCTTGGCACATTCTTCAGAAGTGTTTTTGCACTTCATGTCTTCTGTCAGATATGGATGGGTATATTTGTATATCATGCGCATAAATGCAAGGAGCTTTCTGATAACAGCGGAGCTAAAAGGAATATGGCTATTGCCTTCTGTGTTCCGTTTTTGATCCATGGGATACATGATGCCTGTTCAATAGCATTTAGCTTAGGAGAAGGCCATGGCAATACCGGAGTGGCAATCATGGTATGTGTTTTGTTGGCATGTCTTGCCATGGATGCTGTATTTGCAATAATCACTTTCAGAAAAGCGTTGAAAGAAATCAAAGAGACTTGAAAATATGAGGACTTCAAATGGAAGCTTATTTTAATGAGTTATTTGAAAACAATAAGGAAGAGATAGTTAAGTTTATTCTTGAGAACCCCGGTAAGTTTATTTTGATACTCATCGGAGTTATTCTTGCCATAATTCTCATGCTGGCTGTTTATTTCTTTCTTGCCTGGATATGTTTAAAAATCAGTAGAAAAATCTTTTCATCAATAGAACGACGGAAGGGTAAAAGTATACATACCCAGTTTGCGGAAAATCTGGTTAAACTTGCTATTATCATAATATTTATTGTAATTCCTCTCGGTGGAGACAAAATAGGGCAATCATTACTGGGAAGTGCTGCTGTTTTAGCAGGTGTAGTAGGATTTGCTGCACAGGATGTAATAAAGGATATTCTCGCAGGTATACAGATAAGTATATATAAGCCTTTTGATCTTGGGGACAGGATTGAACTTGAAAATGGAACGGCGGGAGTAGTTCATAGAATCACAATGAGGCATGTGGAAATTCGTTTGATAGATACAGTTGTGCTTATAATACCAAACAGTACTATAAATGCCAAAACAATTAAGAATTACAGTTATGAGGATGTTCCAAGATCCGTGCATTTTAGTTTTCCGGTAGGTTATAAAACTGATATTAGTAAAGCAAAGCAGATAATTTCTGATGCTATAGAAGAGAGCCCATATTCTTTTCCAGGTAAAAAGGGCCAAAATGGTGAAATGATATACGGACCTGTTTATTTCATGGCCATAGATGATAGTTCCCTTGCCATGAATGTAACTGTGTATTATAAGACCGAGACACCTACGGAGGTCTTAAAGGACGACATAAATACAAGAGTATTTGAAGCTCTTGGGGATGCGGGTATCGATATCCCATATCCATATACCACTGTTGTTATGCAGAAGGACTGAAAATTGTAAAAAAGGATTATTCACCTACAGAACCACGATGATGGTTCTGTAGGCATGATAGTAAACTTAGCAAAACCATGACCGCACCTGCTATTGGGTAGACAATAATAAGTGAATTGGTTGTGCCATAGATTGCCAGTACACCAGCAAATATGCTTCCAATGCTAAATATCGCAATAGCTGTATTCCAGAGGTTTAGAAATTTTCTGTCCGGATATTTTTCCTTAAGCATAAGGATAGAATAGGGCAGTACGCCCATCGCAAGAGGTATTGCAAATGCATACAGCATGAAGTAGGAGTATACTTCGTGACTGAAGATTTCATATATTGCTCCAAACAGTGCAAGGAAGACTGTTCCGATGATATTAAAAAGCAAATGCAGCTTTAATTGTTTTTCCATTTTAGTGTTCCTCCTGTTGAAATTTTTTAGATATATACAATGTCGCTGACACTTCGTTCCTTGATGCTTCCTCCAGTAGTGGGATTGTTGACAACATATCCATTAAAGTACATTGTGGAAGATCCTCCGCCATCAAGGTTATAGGCTGTTTCAACGCCCAGTCCCTTCATGAAGGTTGCAAGTTCATAGAGACTAAGGCCTTCGCTCTCAGAAGTTCTTCCATCAGACACCACAAAAACAAAGTGGTTAGCATCTATGACGCCTATGGCGGTTCTTGGATTGCTTGCCTTTGCCTTGGCAACTTCGGCATTTTCATCAACGGTAACAGAGCTGTCTTCTACAAGAGCCGGGCCAAAGGAAAATGCCTGCCAAACTCCCCTTGAAACAAGTTCTTCGGCTGAATACTCGCTGTCATTTAAAACTTCCATTGTTCCATCGGCATAAATACATAAAACATCTGATCCGTTTGCGCTGTCGCGGTAGACAATTCCGTTACGTATAACATATCCATTTTCCTGAACACCGTAGTAATCTCCGTTTATGGCTAGTACAGCATTGTTATTTTCTGCAATCGTAGAGGTTGTGGCAGTGACATTTTTGCCGTAAGTGTCATTTGCAAATGCTGTCTTTAAGTACTGAGCGGAGGAGAGAATAATGTCTGCCACATATATTTTGGTGTCGTTCTGATAATATTCAGTTAATGTAATGCTATAGTTATCTGAACTTACAGTATTTTCGCCTGTATAGGGCTCTGAGGCATTAATACCGGATGAGCTTTCTGTGGTTTCTGAAGAAGTCACTGTTGCACCTTCAGATACATTTGTTCTGGAATGCTTCCTGCCGGAACGAGATTTGTGAGTTTCTGATTGTGTATTATCTATGGATTCTGTTAATTGAGTATCGCTGTCAGTCTGATCAGCGAACATGGACGTATTTATTTCTGTGGCATTGGAGTTGTAGCTCTTGCTTATAACAAAGGTATCGAGGGAAATATAAGTCGTAAATGCTACCAGGACAAAAGCTGAACATATAGCCCAGAGGTGTTTTTTCATATGATCTTGCCTGCCTTTCTTAAAAATATAACTGTGTTGTATAAAGTAACTGAGTACAAAAAGTGCTAGTTCGGTGATGATCTTTGCAGCATATGCTGTTAAACCCATTCCGGTAAGCAGCTCAAGGATAAATGTGTTTATTATGAGTATTGCGAGTGCCAGAGCAGAGTATTTTATGGCAGAAGTCGCAACGTCTTTTTGAGATTTGAAAACAACTTTTCTATTGAGAGAAAAATTCAGAGTTCCACTGATTATACGAGCGAGGGTGTTTGCCACGATGAGTGAACCGGATATCGCAGATATCACGCAAAACAGTCCGTAATCAACAAGAAAACTTATAAGGGATGAAGCACAGAAGCATAGGATTTCTTTGTATATCTTTATAGAATCCTTAATGGGATCAAAGTGAGAACTCTCATTTTTTCCTATATAGACAGTCTTTATCAATTCCTCTTTGATCTCTATTCCATGCTTGGGTAACTCCATGAGCATGTTCATCTCATATTCGTAGCGGCTTCCACATATTTGAAGAAGTTCCGGAACCAGCTTATCACTGTATGCTCTAAGCCCTGTCTGGGTATCATAGACTATATTTCCGGTTGTTAGTCTGTATACAAAACGGGTAATAGCATTTCCGGCGCGGCTTTTAAACGGGACCTTTCCTTCCATTTTCCGGCTGCCTAGAATAAGGCATGAGCGGTTTGCTTCTGCTACAGATGCCACCTTAATGATATCTTCAAGTCTATGCTGGCCATCTGCATCTGCGTTGACTATAGTGTATGGTGCATCATAGGTGTTATAAATGTATTCAAGCCCTGTTTTTAGTGCTTCGCCTTTTCCCTTATTTTCATTATGAATAAGTATTCTGGCATATCTGGCTGCGTCAGAAAACACCTTGTTAAAGGCCTCCGGGCTTCCGTCATTTACTATTATGATTTCAAAGCCTTCCTGATATAGGCCCTTAGAAACATCAATCATTTTTTCATCTGGCATGTATGCGGGAATCAGAGCAATTCTGTTCATTATTAATCCTCTCTTTTGATATAGTGATCATAATCTGATGATATATAAGAAGCCTAAAATCAACCTTAATAGAGAATAAAACAGAAATCAGGAATTAGCAGTAAAGCTGGACAGGCCGTCATGTCAGGATACCGGCGTCCTTCAGTTTTGGGTGAAATGTGGTACGGGTTTTCCGCTTATAGATGATCTTGAGGAATTATTAAAAGAAGCTGTAATAAATGCGAGAAATGAAGCAATCCTCCATGCCGGACCTATTATAAGACCTCTCGAAAATGACAAATTTGAGATGGTATCTGTCGGGCCTACGACTTCTATGAGAATGGAAAAGTTTGAGTATGAATTTGTAAAAACCACAGGAGTACGTGTTATTGTTGGGAAAGGTGGTATGAAAGAAAACACGGCAAAAGCATGCAAAGAGTTTGGCGCAATACACTGTGTCTTTCCAGCTGGAAATGCAGTGTAGCCCATAATCTTTATAACGATTTGAGTTTACATAGCATTTTCCGTTAAATATAATAGTTCCATGGTGCTACCTAAACGGTCGCGGTTAGTCCTCTATCAGGGAGTACAAGCCCTGTTAATATAGAAACTCGCAAGAGAATACCTATAGGAGGAACCTGCCCTATGATAACCATGGAAGGCTTGATTGCAGTACTTGCCCTTTGTGCAACGTTCTTTGGTCTTGGCTATTCCATTGGTAGGAATAGCAAGCATTAAAATAACCGCCCCAGTCTGGACAACTAAGCGGTTATTTTAATAACTGTAAATTTCGGACTAGCCGTTGCTGTACGGGTAGTACCTTTTTTGTACTTAAAATATAGCATTAATGCTATATTGTGTCAATTTTTCAAGCATTGGATCGCATACATGAGAATGCAATCAGAAAGTTTCAAAAAGCGATAAATGATGAAAAAATAGCTCGCAGAAGCATCCGGATGCGGGTGTTTTACAACATGTAGACGAGCATCAAAAGGTTCAGCGAAATAACAATCTTGACGTTTGCCCGGATTGTGGCGGTAAATTAGTAGAGAGAAATGGACGGAACGGATCATTTATTGGATGTATGAATTTTCCTAGATGTCGATATACGCGTTCTATTCATAAACAACCATGGTGAAGATTTAGAAATGACTTGAATATGAATCATTGGAATGGTGCCAATTAGAATAAATACATCATCTTGTATTGGTGCAATATTAGTCATACAATATAAAGTATAAAGAAACTGTTAACCTTATTCGTACCAATGGAGAGTGCCTTATGATAACGCAGTTCCCAGAAGTGATAACTGTTGACGGTTTTGTATATAAAAAAGTGGAGCAGAGGGCAAGTGGAGGAGCGTATTATGACTCAAAAGACAATCCTTCTGAGATAACATCGAAGTCTATGTGCTTATACCCTGACGGAGGTCTTACATACAGCTGGATGGGACTTGAGCAGAAATGGAATAAGAGTTATAGAATAGTACGTCACGCTGCAAACTGAATTTGCAGCATTAAATGATTTTTTAATTTTTCTTAATACATTTTTGATTGTTTTGCATAGCATTAGTCAATACAATGATAATAACAAAATATTAGGTAAAATCGGAGCAATCCGGTGACACAAAGCTATAGGGGCTTACTGAGCCAGCCAGCTGCATTTTATGCACCGCAGCATGGTTTGAGCTAGCGGTGTTTTTTATTGGAGATTCAATTATGAACACAAGGAAAATGACAGACAGCATTTTTGCTGTGTTTATTACAATTGGATTAGTATTGGGAATAGCGGTCTCTTTTGTTTTGACATCGCTTGAAGTAGAGGCTTCTGGAACAATCCCAGCTTATGCAGGCAGTATTTCTGTTCAGATAAACAACAATGTTCCTGAATTTAATGCCGAAGAGATTACTGTTACCTCTTTTGAGCAGTATGGAGCTTTTGATGTAATAGCACATCAGCAGTTACTTCAAAAGAATCATCTGCACAAACCGATTCTGCTTTATTAAATAAATCGATTGATGATAATGGAAAACAGTCATCTGTTGGCTATATTGCAAACAAGAACACAAAAAAATTCCATTATCCGTCTTGTGATAGCGTAAAAGACATGAAAGAGAAAAATAAAGTATATTACGAAGGATCCAGGGAGGGACTTATTGATCAGGGATATATCCCGTGCAAGAGGTGCAATCCGTAGCTATAGTACAAGGAGGTTTTACTATGAAATTTGTTAGACAAAAGATTTTTTCAATGGTTATAGTTATGGCAGTGGTGATGGGAATACTATTTCCGGCACCAATTGTTAACGCGGCAAGCGGCGATACAACTGTTTATATAACAAAGTCTGGTGAGAAGTATCACTCAGATGGATGTAGTAGCCTTAAAAAAAGTAAAATATCAATTGCTTTAAAAGATGCGGTGGCTAAAGGATATTCTCCATGTTCAAAGTGCAATCCAGCATCGCTTGACTCCACGAGTGGCTCCGAGTCAACGAAAGCAGCCACCTCAAAAACATCAACTACATCTAGTAGCAATACTACAGCCACGAAAGAATCTGCTGAGGTTGAAGCATTAAAAAGTTATAAAGGAAACACAAAAGACTTTAATGCATATGATTACTATAAGAACAATTCTGATCTTCAGAGTGCTATAGGTGCGGATGGAGAAGCTTTACTAAAACATTATCAAGATTACGGAAAAAAAGAGGGGAGAATAGCAATTGTAGCTGCGGCAGCAACGGCAGCTACTACTACAACTAAATCGTCGAAGAGTAGCAGTTCTTCTGGTTATGGATTTGATACCTACAATATTCCAGAGCAACAGGATACAGAGGATACTTATGTGCTCAACACATCGACGCTTAAGATTCATCATCCAACATGCAAGGATGTACCGAAAATAAAGCCAGCTAATTATGCTACGTCATCCTCAAGTACTGCTGAGTTGATGGCACAGGGATATACTCTTTGTGGGCATTGCTTTAAGTAGTATTGTCATTTTTCTTTTTTTCTTCGTTAAGGGCTTCCAAGTACCCGGCAGTAATTATTCCTGCGGGAAGGGCAACTATAGCGATACCAAACAATGATGAGACCATTGTTATTATTCTGCCAGCATTTGTTACTGGATAGATATCGCCGTATCCAACTGTTGTAAGTGATACTGTAGCCCAATATATAGCGTCAAATAGCGTATCAAAAGATGAGGCTTCAACGTTAAATATTTTAAGTGCAGAAATAAGGATGTATCCGATTGCAAGAGCACAAACGGCAATCAGTGCATCCTTAGATTTTTTTATGACATTTGCAATAATGATGAAACTTTTTGAGTATCGAAATGCTTTAAATACGCGGAAAATCCTAAATGTTCTAATAATCCTAGTGTTGTATATAGTTGGTCATGATGAGTATCAGATGCGTGGGCGCAAGACCATATCTAGAGAAGAGGAAATCAGAAGGGGATCCTACTTTTATACCCTTATCAATATTTATGGACTTGAAGGTGAGAAGGCTTGAAAAAGCTGTCATTGTTGATTTGACACCATTTATTGTAGAATAAATATGTAACCAAAGTACAACACTTTATAGAAATCTTGTGATGAATGAGTGATAATATCGTCCGTTTTGATAAAAACCATAGAAAAAAGCAACGTTATAAGACAAATACGGCTAGAAAAATAAAAAAGAGAATTCCTGTCTCTTCTATAATTTTTGTCCTTGTATTTGGAACTGCCCTCTTTTTTGCTTTTCGGGAAATGCGAAACAGTGATACGTCAGATTCACCAAATTCAATACCAAATTCTTATTCACAGATAATTGTCACTGGTAAAACAGTCAATTACGATAATAATGTGGCTCCACCTGAGAAAGATGACATCTGGGTGATGTATCAGAGTCTCAGCGGGCCAGATAAATGGGTTTATGATATGTTCCTTGACCTCGTTGAGAACAGGGATAAGACAGGATATAACAGTTCCATAGTTATTTCTGATAGTACGTTGGAGAGTCTGGGCGATGGTTACTTCTGGAATATATTCCTTGCCATGTGCGAGGATCATCCTGAGTTTTTCTTTCTTTCATTATCCGACAGTAATATGGAGTCATATTATTATTCAACAGCAGGAATAACGACTTATGTGTATGAAATAAGAAAGTCTACCAAGGAAGAAGAGATGCAGATTGCAGCTTTTGAAGAAGCTACTAAGGTGTTCATGAATGATATAGATTTATCAGCTTCAGACTTGGACATAGAACTTCAGATACATGACAAGTTGCTCGATATGGTCAGTTATGATTATGAGTTATATGAACAGCACAAAAACGATGAAAGAATTCATGATCTCGGATTTACCGCATTTGGAGCGTTAGTACAGGATTCATCAGGAAAAAAGAATATGGCAGTATGCGAAGGGTATTCAATGGCATTTGAGCACTTGCTACATCAGGCGGGGATTCCATGTGGCACTGTTTCCGGAAATGCATTGGTCCCGATTGCAAAATAGAGAATGTATTCTGAATATCCATGATTAAGAAGTTTGTTTTTGCAGTTTGTGCATATGAAATAGACTCATGATCGATAACATACTTTGTTTTGGTTATGCTGGATACATGAATGTACATTGTGAATCAAGAATTCGATAGGATTTGCTGCTGATAGTACTACAGATTGAGTGAAAGAGGAGTATTCTGGGCGCACAAAAGGAAAGCACGAATGCTTTCCTTTTTTGCTTCCAGGACTGCCAATCATCAAAGTAACCAAAAACCTATTTAATATCTTCAAGTTGCTGCTTAAACACAGGAATAACGTTAAAAACGATGTCACATATGATTGTCCAACTTGTGTTATCATAATCGTGAACAAGTCTGTGACGAAGACCGGATATTTTACTCCATGGAATATCATTATGTGCACCCTTGAAATCTTTTGACAGGTTATAAGCATGTTCTCCGATATTGTACAAAGGAGTAGTCAGAGTCCATCTTACTGTTTCATTTTCAAGAATCTGTTCTCTGGTAAGGTTGCTTTCATTCACGTAAGCGATAAGCTTATCTACTGTAGTCTTTATCTTTTGGATCCTCTGCTCATCAGTATATTGCATTATATTCTGATACCATCCTTCAATATGTTTTTATAAAAATCAGAAGATTTATCAATTTCTCGTTCTTCATAGACATCGACATTCTTACCGGATATGTCATACAGCTCATCAGCTATACAAAAAACATCTGTAGGATCGAAGTCCTTACCACCCAATACCATAATGTCGATATCAGATTCTTCAGTAGCTTCTCCTCTGGCATAAGAACCAAACAGGATAGCTCCTTTTGCAGAATATTTTGTTAAAAGGGGTTTGACCAGCGCCTTGATATTATCAACGGTATATTTTTTTAATGTAATCATCATAAAATCCTCTTATCTACATACAAGGAAAAGCAATCTTCAAGCCTATTATAGCATTTCATACAGGTTTATGTCTTTGGGTTTATTGCGAATACTGTGATTTGCAGTCAACAAAAATCAGTCCATCAGTTGACTCCAAAGGCGAAAACAGTGATATGAATCATTCTCTGGAGTATTCCATCCGGAATCATCAACCCGGAGCCTGACAGAAATCCTACTGCCGGCGCCGTCTTGCCGTGAACCATTATTACGCTCCGCAGGAGTGAAACTATCTGAAACATTGTCTGATAAAATGACCGGAAATCAGAAATATCCAGGTCATTTTTTTGCGATTGAACAGCCGGCAAATGTGGGGTACTATAAAGACATGAGTTCTTGGATAAAATTACAGAAATCCGCACTTACTGCGGGTTTCGTGAGAACATGATTCAAGAGTCAACCAAGCCCTGCGACGTTAGTCGCCTTCAAATGGCTTGGTTGATACATTCTTGGATTTTATATCCAAGAATGTATACATCAATCCGAAAAACATAATATGGAAAAAGGGGGGAAGAAGAAATGAAGCATTTTCCGAGATTGTTTCTTGCATTCCTGACTGCCTTCTGTCTGTGTACCGGATGCAGTGCGCCTGCAGCGCAGACAGAACCTGTAAAGACACCCGAAAGTACAGCCGCTTCAGAAACAGTCTCCGTCCCGTCGCAGGAACCTGAGATGACCGATGAGACAGACATCAGCACACCGGAGGATATCGAGAAAGCCAAGGGCGGAAAGCCATGGCCGGATTCCCAGATGAAGGAGAATATCACCGAAGGGATGGAGCGCTCGCCGAAGGATAATTATTATCTGTATGTCAACTATGACTTCCATATGGATATGAAGAACGGCGGGAAAAAGAAAAATACCTCCAAGGAGATTGCGGACGAAATGCTGGAAGTGATGCAGGATGATCATTCCGACAACCATGCCCAGCAGCTTGTCCAGCAGTATTACCGTGCCTTTACCGACTGGGATACCAGAAACAAAGCAGGTCTGGAGCCGCTCCGGGCCGTCGTGGA
>JAFPVA010000197.1 GCA_017413105.1 Butyrivibrio sp.
AGAATTAATGAAAGGATAACGTATGATAATTACAAACGAATTTCCAGTTTTGGAATATGATGATTGTTCTGCGGAAGTTATTCCACCAGACCATGACTGCAAGGATTTAAAGCTTCCTGAGAAATGTCTTTTTACATTTCTTGGGGATGTGGTCCATGAGTACGCTGAGAGGAACAATGCAGAAGTTGTTGAGGAAATGATCAACGTTTCTCACACCACCAAGATATATGTTATTCATGGGGAAAAAGAGGATTTCTGCCTTGTGCAGTCACAAATTGGAGCGCCAGCAGCAGTGCAGCTAATGGACGTAGTTGTCAGCTGCGGATGCAAAAAGGTTATTGCTGTTGGCTCCTGTGGCGTACTAGATGAAATCCCTGAGAATGCCTTTCTTGTGCCAATCAGAGCGCTCAGGGATGAAGGTACTTCCTATCATTATGTTCCGGCATCTAGATATATTGATCTTGATAGCGAGGCGATAAATGCTATAGAGAGAAGCTTTACTGAGCAGGGACTGCCATTTGTAACCTGTACAACCTGGACTACAGATGCCTTTTTTAGAGAAACAAAGGACATGGTAAAGCACAGACTAGATGAAGGCTGCTCCGTAGTTGAGATGGAATGTGCTGCTCTTGCTGCCTGTTGTCAAAAGAGAGGAGCCAAGTTTGGGCAGTTCCTCTTTACAGCAGATTCACTTGCAAATGTACATGAGTATGACGAGAGAGATTTCGGTACAAGTTCCCATGAGAAAGCTCTTTTACTGGGGCTTGAGGTTCTGAAGAGATTCTAAGTTGACAGGAAACTGTATAGGTAATATAGTCGAATTAACATAAAATGTGTTAACCATAATATAAAAAAGAGGAAATTTATGTTAAGTGTTGTAAGATAATTCATTGCAATACGGCTATACGATATTGCAATGAGCATAAGGATTCAATGAATCAATACTTATGGGTTAGTGGTGAAATCTACTGGCTTATTAGATTACGCTTAATAATATTATGGTAAGAGCCGCATTTTATGGGGTTATTTTTTGATATTTCTGATTTTAGAACCATGATATCTTGGCGTAAGGTATCATGGTTTTTTCGTTTTGGAGAATACAGATGAACACAGAGACACAAATTGAATTTGATAAGATAAAAGAAATATGGGCGGGGCTCACAAGTACAGATTATGCCAAGGAAAAGATACGTGAGACAGAAATTATACTAAGTGAAAGTGCACTTCGAAAGGCACTTCAGGATACGACAGATAGCCGGGCATTTATAGAAAAGCTTGGAAATCCTCCACTTCAGAACGTAACAGAAGTGCGAGAGGTCCTGACTATAGCAGAAAAGGGCAAGTGCCTGACTCCATACCAACTTGAGAGAGTTGAAAAAGCTCTGGTAGCTGTTGAGAGGATGATGGACTATCTGTCACGCGGCAAGCAGTACAATAACAGCCTTGCCTACTATGATGAAAACTTAAATCCTCTAACTGAGCTCAGGGAAGAGATAGTAAGTCAGATCAGAAACGAAGAAGTGGATGACAGGGCATCAAAAGAGCTGTATGATCTCCGAAACCATATAGCTGCCATGGAAGAAAACATGAAGCAGAAGGCTGATCAGATCATAAGAAAAAATAAGGATTTCATGGCTGATTCATATCATACTGTGAGAAATGGTAGAGTATGCGTTCCTGTAAAGAAAGAATACAAATTCAGGATTACTGGAAGTGTGATCGATAAATCCTCAACTGGAAACACACTTTTTGTGGAACCTGAGGGGCTTGCAAAGTGTTATGATGAGCTGGAGCTAATGCGTATCGATGAGGAAAATGAAGTATACAGAATCCTTTATACCCTCACAGTCATGGTGGCTGACGATGCCCAGATCATGGAAGAAAACATAAAGATGCTTGAAAAGCTGGACTATATTTTTTCCAAGGGAAAGCTCAGTATCGAGCTGGATTGCGCGGAGCCTTTCATAAATCTGGAAAGGCGTATTAAGCTTGTGAAGGCAAGACACCCTCTGATGGATAAAGAGATTAATGTCCCGCTGGATTTTACTCTTGGAGAGGGAGACGTGCGAGGAATAGTCATCACAGGCCCCAACACAGGCGGAAAGACAGTTGCCATCAAGACTGTAATGCTTAGTTGCTACATGGCACAGTGCGGACTACATGTAGCCTGCAAGGAAGCCGATATCTGCATGAATAGTAATTTTCTTTCTGATATAGGAGATGGCCAGAACTTGTCTGAGAATCTGTCCACATTTTCAGCTCATATTAAAAATGTCCTTGATATACTGAGCCAAATTAATCATGAGAGCCTTGTTATCATGGACGAGCTTGGCTCAGGTACAGACCCTGCGGAGGGCATGGGAATTGCGGTTGCCATACTTGAAGAACTTAAGAAAAGTAATGCCAATTTCCTTGTAACAACCCATTATCCAGAGATCAAGGATTATGCAGCCAGGACAGAGCACATTGAGAACGCGAGAATGGCCTTTGATAAAGAGACTCTTCGTCCGACCTATGAGATGGTCATTGGAGAAGCTGGAAACAGTTGTGCTTTTTACATTGCAGAAAGGCTCGGCATGCCAGCTGAAATGCTGGAAGTTGCAGCAAAGGCCGCTTACGGAGAAGATGCTGCTAAGGACTATGTTTTTGCTATCGGGAATAAACGCAGTAAAAAGACATCTGGAAGCAGGATTGTTAAGACTAAGCAAATTCATTCTACAGCAGAACTGGAGCAGAAATTCAGCATTGGTGATAGCGTAATGATTTATCCTGACAAGAAGATAGGAATTGTTTGTGAGCCAATAAATAAAAAGGGGATTCTTAGAGTACAGCTTCCGAACAAAAAGATTTTCATCAACCATAAGCGCGTCAAACTCCATGTGAAAGCAGACCAGCTCTATCCAGAAAACTATGATTTCTCCATAGTTTTTGATACTGTGGCAAATCGCAAGGCAAGGCATGAAATGAGCCGAAAGCTTACGGATAAAGTAATTGTGTATGACGAGGATGACTAACGCAAAAGCAGTAACATAAAAAACAGCTTGGGAAAAAGTAAAATAAGGGTTACTATATAAGTAACAAAGAAAGCAAAGGTGCTTGAACAGGGCATCTTTGCTTATTTTTTTGGAGGAGGTATGGAATGGTTACATTAAATGATTATCTATACAACGGGGACACTGTGCTCAAGATATTACAGATGTATTCCAGGGATTTAAAAGAATCCTCGATTAAGACCGGCAATACAGTAGATATGTTCCATAGCAATTTCCTTTTGCGAATGGAGGAGTTACTGGTTCATAATGACTTCCTCACATCCCAGTCTCAGAGAATTCGCGAACTTTACAAGTACATGACAAGACAATATCCTCAGCTGGCCTTTACCTTCAAGGGACGAATTAAATCGCTTATCAGAGCTGAAGAGAAATTTAACGCCTATATCGTAGAGACTGTCTACAATTACTACAAGGAACATGGCTCTTTTCCTGAGGCAAATGAAGTGAAGAGTAAAATAGAGCATTTCAGGGATCTCATCGCCTATAGAATTGTAATATCCATGCCAAGGTGCCACGTAAGTGACCCAAAAGAGCGTCAGGAGATTGAGCTTAAGTACCTCTATGAAATAGCAAATATGCTGCCGGACTTCTTGGAGCAAAGAGGCTTTAGTCCAGAAATGTCCTCCATAAACAGTTCATCAACCTCAGAAAGGTTAAGCGAATCAGTAAGACCATATTTTAAGGACTACATCAGTAACCCAAGTCCTTATGGCTATGAGTCTCTTCACATAACTCTTTATGACAACGAATCCAGAAGCTATGTCGAGGTTCAGCTCCGCACGAAAGATATGGATGACTACGCAGAGATAGGCCCAGCCAATCATCTTGGCTATGAAAAGAGACAGCAAAAAGAGCGCGCAAAGAGAAACAAGATTCCTCAGGGAGAGTGCATCTTTTTTGACGAAGCCTTTGAAAGGGGTATGCTACTTCAGCAGCTGGAGCTGTCTAAGATAGATGTAAACATGTTCGGAGCAATCAATAACAGCCTTATAAATGATGGCTGCGGACTATATAGAGGAAGGCTCATTCTGCCATTTGAGCACCTGTCCAGATTCCAGAACGATGTAATAGACTAAAAAATAGGTATTAGGGTAAACTTTATTATAATTATTCTATCTATTTGAATACCTATAGGGCGCTGATATTATTGAAAATGTAAAAGCGCTTTGAACAGACAACATGAACAGACACAAGAGAGGGTATGAAAATGAATAGAGATATTTTTATCAGAAATTTGACAAAAGAAAAGATAGAGATGAGCCCAAAGGGCAGAAAAGCAAGTGAGGTTTCACCAGAGGAATTCGAGCAGTGCTACGAGAACTTTTTTGACATGATCTTCGAAATAGCTGCTACAGATGTTTCTGAGGTTGAAGGCTACGGCGAGTTTGACGAGAACAACAAGGCTCCATTCGAGAGTCTGGAAGCTTTCATCCGCGATGATATGCTGGGAGAGCCAACAGAAGGCTACTGGAAGAACTGGAAAGAGATGTTCGGAACAACCTTCCTCAAGGAAGATTATTACAACGAGATTGCTGAAAAAGCCCTTAAGTATGCGCCTTTCTGCGAGAAGCAGAGATTCCTTGCAAACAACAACACATTCTTCTGCAACATGATTGTTGGAGAAGATGGAAAGACATATTGCTCAGACTGGGGCAGAGCAGGTATCATGGATTACATGATGGATTTTGCAATCCTTGATCTCAACAAGCCATATCTCCTTGTTCCCGAGAAGCTCTATGAGTATGCTAAAAAGAGAAACATCGAGATTCCTGATTTCAAGGAGAGATTCCTTTGCATGGCTTACTACAAGGGAATCGTAACACTCAGATGGCATGCATCCATCGATGATCTCGAGTCTTGCGAGTCAATTGTTAAGTCAATCAACGCTCTTGAAGAGAGAATGAATAAGCTTTGATCCAAAAGAGCAGGAGGAGAACTCTTTAATGAAATACGAAAATGCCAAGGATATTCTTCCTGCTAAGCTTTTGGAGGAAGTGCAGAAATACGCCGGGGGCAGGCTAATATATGTCCCCAAGGTTGAAAAGACAAAGGGATGGGGCGAAGCCTCAGGCTACAGAGACAGGTTGAATAAGCGAAATGTAGCGATCTGTAGCCGCTATTCATCCGGCCAGTCGATCATGGAAATAGCTGAGGAATTCTTCTTATCTCCAGAGACTATCAAGAAGCTTGTTTATGGAAAGAAGGTGAATCTGCCTATGTTTTCTAGAACAATTACTTCTGCGCAGCAGTATGCAAATGCCGGTATGGGAGAAGAGTGGGTTAGAACTTACCTTAGCTCTTTAGACCAGGAAATGCCTGATATATCTGATTTCTTCATGACGGAGCTTGTTAAGATTCCGTTGAGGTTTATTGAGACAGATCAGGATAATGAATGCGATGATACTAGTGATAGTGCCTTTGATGTTCCACTTATTGTAATATTCGACAACAAGAAGTTCACTATCCCTTACCAGCCTGGATATCTTCAGACTCTTAAGAGTGAGAAACGCAATTCTCAGTACGCATTTGTTTTTGCCAGAAATGATGATTACGGATATTTCTGGAACAACTACGGTAAGAATTTCCAGAGATGATTCATATTAAAACAAATAGAAATGGAAGTCGCTGTAACATGACTTCCATTTTTTGTTAAAAGATTTTTGTGTCAAAAGAGTTTCTTAGTTGCTGAGTTCTTCAACTACAGTGATTTATGGTTATGAATATTATGTATTGCAGATGAATACATGCTATCAGATAATTATTACAGTAGATAATTGTGAGAATATTTCGCCCCTACTAAGAGTGCACAGAATGTCGGGTACACTAATTAGCAGATAGATATACTGATAGTACAGTGAAGGAAAGGAGTGAACGTGATGCAAGGTTGGATCGAAGGTTTCCAGGAATCCATCGACTTCATAGAAAAGAATCTGACGGATGAGCTGGATATTGAGGTCATAGCCAGTAAGGCGGCTTTATCGCCGTTCTACTATCAGCGCATCTTTGGAGCACTTTGTGGTGTGACTGTTGGAGAATATATCAGAGCGCGCAGAATGACTCTGGCAGCACAGGAACTTAGTAGGCAGGACGTTAAGGTAATCGATGTGGCAGTCAAATATGGCTACGATTCACCGGATAGTTTTACCAAGGCTTTCCAGAAGTTCCATGGGATCACGCCGCTACAGGCCAAGGATCCAGGGGCGCCGCTTCGCTCTTTTGCACCGCTGCATATTAAAATCACGATGGAGGGTGGTACTATGTTGGATTATCGTATTGTTAAGAAGGCACCGTTTACAATTGTTGGAGTTAAGAGACCTTTTAACTCAGATACAAGTTATCAGGAGATTCCTAAGTTCTGGGATGAACTGCTTGCTCAGGGTGAGAAGCGCCCTATTATGGGAACCTTTGGCGTATGCCTTGATATGAAAGGAAAAGAGTTTGACTATTGGATCGCAGATCTGTACTTCCCATGGGAGAAGATTCCTGAAGGATGCGAGACAAGAATGATTCCTGAGAGCGAGTGGGCAGAGTTTCCATGCACAATGGAAAATCTACAGGAGACCAACACCAAGATATGGTCAGAATGGCTTCCAACGCTTAAAGGATACTCACTTGCAGGAGAGTATGACATTGAAGTATATCTCCCACCACAGGAAGGTTCATCCGAAATGTCAGTAGAAATCTGGGTTCCACTTAAGAAAGATTGAGAAAGTTAGACTACACCTGCTCCTTTGGATTTGGTAGAATGGTAAACATGACTAACTAAAGGAGCAGACATAATGACAGACGAAAGAATTAGTGAACTTAGAAAAGAGTGGGAAGCAGAGGAGAAAATAGCTCATATCCACGGCTGGGATTTCTCTCACATCCACGACAGATATGAGGAAGAGGACGATCTTCC
>JAFPVA010000198.1 GCA_017413105.1 Butyrivibrio sp.
TAACCCAGATCCTTACTTGCTTTACTTGAATCAAATCGGTTGTTTCCTGCAAGGTTGTAAACGGAGAATGTTGTCATAAGAGGCTTTTCTCCAGTCTTCTTAGCCTTTTTCTCAAGAACCCCGGCAATCAGGTTTGCTACTGATATTGGTAAAAAGAACTTCATCTGCTTGCAACCGCTCTCCTCTGAAACAAGCTTTGTAAAATCTTTAAAGCTGACAGGCTCATTTCCAAGGATGTAGCACTCTCGGCTTTTGCCCTTATCAGCTGCCCCAATGAGTCCGTCAGCCAGATCTCTTACATCACACAGATTAAAGCTTCCATCGATTCCTGCAGGCATCTCGCCATTGATGATGTCAACTAAAGTCTTGGTGGTCTCGCCCATTGCAAAATCCTCAGGTCCAAGGATTCCTGACGGGTGTACCACACAGGCGTTAAGGCCTTCCTTTGCAGCTTTGAGCACTACGTTTGTTGCCATAGCCTTTGACAATGAGTAGCAGCCTTTGATTCTCTCAGGATCAAGGGGAATAGATCCTTCGCACTCTCTTATGGTTCCTTTTTCTTCCTCAGGTATTGCTCCTGTTGATGAGCAATAGACAAGCTTTGATACTTTGTGCTCTTTGCACATCTCTATGATGTTTTCTGTCCCACCGACATTTACATCCATGACTTTCTGACTGTAATCAGGATTTACTGTTACGATGCTCGCTATATGAAGCACAATTACTTCCGTATCTTCAGGTGTCTCAAAGAATCTTTCCAGGTCATCTTTGTTACAAAGATCGCCGTATGCTATTTCAACTTCCTCAGGAAGATATTTTGCTGACTTGTCGCCTTCAAGGACAAATGCCCTTACTTTTTCGTTTCTATCAACAAGCTTTCTGCAGACTGTGCTTCCAAGAAATCCTGCTGCTCCTGTTACCAGATACATCTTATTTGTTTTGCTCATTTATCTTTTCCTTTCTCATTCTCAATTTGTTTTTTCGCTCTTTGCTTTGAGCTTGAAGTCATTATAGGAAAATGAGCACATAAAAAGAACAACACTTTTTGCAAAATGTGTTGATTTCAGGAGTACAGGTCCCGACACGTTTTGTAAAAAGTGTTGATTTGTAAATTCGATATAGTGTTTTTACTGCGTTATGGCTTGATGATACACTTCTGTATGACGCTTATGATCTCATCTTTTGACTCGGTGCATCCACCTCGTACCCACTCAGTGACAACTCCGATAATGCCCTTAAGATAAAAGACCATGATAAGTGGCTGTTCTTTTTGGGGAACTCCAAACCTTGTAAGAATGGGGCCGAATATTGTTTTAAACCAGGTTTCATAGGTCTTTTCTGCGCCCATCATCTCGTTCTTTTCATACATCAGATAAAAGAGCTTGCGGTTCTCTTCCACAAAATCCAGATATGGCATCAGATACTTGGGTGTTACAAGAAATAGCTCATCCTCATTTTTTTCATCAACATCAAGTGCTCCAGGCCCCTCAGCACCAAAACGCCCAAAGAAATCTTTATATACAGCTTCCACCGTTTCCTGCAGAAGATCATTTACATTATCATAGTGAAGATAAAAGGTGGATCTGTTAACGCCAGCGGTTTCACATATCTCCTTAACAGAAATAAGTTCAAAATCTTTACTGTCAAGAAGTGTCAGTAACGCTGTATGCATTTTTTCCGCTGACTTAAAATACTTGCTCTCATTCTTGTTCATCGCAAAGCACTCCTAACACCTGTAGACTCATACTAAAATAATCTTCACTGCTGGCACGGTAATCACGCTCTTTCATTCCCATTTCCGGCAAAACACTTCCTATGCGAAGCTTCCCATCCTCACAAATGATAAGAGCTTCTTCTAGATAGATCTCCAGCCTGTTTAAGCCCGGAGCGTCTCCTGTCGATGTCGTAAAGGTTCCTGTTGCCCCATTTTCCCACTCAAGATATGCAGTAACATCATCCTCAACCTCTATGTCATGGAATCTTCCATCATGGCAAAAAGCCTGCACCCTTACCGGCATGCCGCATATCCACTGTAAAAGATCGAGGTTATGAGGTGCCTGATTTAGCAACACGCCACCACCATCTTTAGCCCAGGTAGAATGCCATGAATTTGATGTGTAATACTTTTCCGGTCTATACCAGTCGGTTATTGCCCAGTTTACTCTTTTTACAGCTCCATACTCTCCGCCTTGGACAATTTCCCTGAGCTTTTTGTATATCGGCAGAGTCCTCTGATTGAATACCATGGAAAAGACCTTTCCGGACCGTTCAGCTGCCTCCTCCATGTTCCTTGCCTGCCTGCTGTAAACACCCGAAGGCTTGTCGCACAGTACATTCAGCCCATTATCAAATGCTCTCACTGCTATTTCTTCATGGGAATAATGCGGCGTAGCAATTATTACGCAGTTCAAGTCAATCTCTCCTGATTCCACAGCCTCAAATAAAAGATCTGCAGACTCAAATACAGGTACCCCCGCCTCTATGGATGGCTGAAGCATTTCTCTGTAAGGAGATCGAAGCCTCGTCAGTGCAGACAATTCCATTCCATGAATTTTCTTTTCCTGCAAAAGAGATGCATATTTACTTCCCATATTTCCGACACCGATCACTGCGCTCTTTAGCATTGCACGTTCCTCCTATTGTAATTTCTCAGGCAAATTTCCTATATTAAAAAGACTAGACTATATAATTATATAGCCTAGTCACTATGTTCGTCTCTAAGATGTTGAGGATATGCTTATCAATATTTGTTGCTATCTTCTGTGATAAGCGCAGGAATTCCTAGGTATCCATTCTCTTTGACCTCATCAAATACTGCTTCCAGAAGAGGATATTCATATTCTAATCGTTATGACTATTATCTTGCTCGTGGCTATGCAGTCGTTGAAGCCTCAGGCATCGGTACTTATGGTTCTGAAGGATATGAGCTATGCGGCAGAGATCTTGAAAGGGATTCGCACAAATGCGTTGTTGAATGGCTAACCGGAAATAGAATTGCCTACACAGATACCAAGAACAATATTCAGATCAAGGCTGACTGGTCCAACGGCAATATCGCAATGGTGGGAAAATCTTATGGCGGCACGCTCCCCTTCGAAGTTGCAACCACTGGTGTAAAGGGTTTAAAAACCATAATCCCTTATGCAGGAATTGCTTCCTGGTATGACTATACCAATTCACAAGGTATAAAAATCACCTCCGAGGTTGGGTATACAGATCACCTGGCATCCTTTAACTGCGGGGGACTTTCCTTGATGATGACTGGACAGTTATTGATGACGGCTATCGATCCTGGCTATGGCAGATTTCAAAGGATGAGGCTGCGACAAATGGTAATTATGCCCCCATATGGGCTGAGTGCGACTATTCTGATGACAACGAAAAAATCAACTGTACAGCTCTCATAGTTCAAGGACTTAATGATTATAACGTCACCACCAAGCAAGCTCTGATGATGTATAACGCCTTCAAAAAAGCAGACAAACCGGTCAAACTGTTTTTGCATCAGGATGGTCATAATTATTTAGATACATTAGTCGTTAATGATGAGCCTTGGCTTGAAATACAGAACAAATGGCTTGCTCATTATCTTTATGATGTTGACAATGATATTGAAAATATGGCCGAGATTATGGTTCAAAGCAATCTAACAGGAAAATTTACTCAGTATGATTCCTTCGGTGAATATAAGGAAGGAAAAGTGACTTCCATGGGATAGTACCAGATTCTATCCGACAATCTTTTCAGCATCTTCACACCAATTCTCTTTCTTGATTTCGATTTCTATATCATTCCTCTAATAGAGCAGCCCAGTAGCCATCAATTGCTGCTTTGTTATCGTATGAACTGAGTGCCATAAGCAAAAAGAATATTTTACTCACTTCCTCAAACGACGGCATCTCACAATATGTCTCATATCCCGCCTTGAATTCATCCCAGTCCTCAACCTGGTAATGAAGAAAGCTAAGCTCCCATTCTACAGGTCCAATCACATACGCATCTAAATCAACACACAAGTGTTGGCTGCAGGTTTTATCAATGGCATAACATTGTTAAAACACGGTTCATCCGGCCCGTTTCTGTAAATCCTTAATTATGCTGTCCTCTTTCTTTGTATCAGCAAACACACTGTAGTAATATACCCCTGCAAGAATCACATATGGAATCGTAAATGAGCGGTATAGGTCCAGCCATCCTTGTATAGTTATAGTGTCAAAGTGACTAACGATTAAAAGCATTACTGCTATCAGTACACACGCTAACAGATATTGGATGACCATCATGGCCAGTGGGCTTATACTGTCAAAGAGCCTATGAAGCGATAAAACAACAGAGGCTATGATACAAATGACAAACATCATCAGCTCATTCATATTATTTGTCTGACCGCCAAAAATAATGTTGATTATGGCAGAAGAAACAGAAACCAATGTGTATGACATAAAAATCATTAAGGCTAAATTCTTAAAATATTCTTTCACTATACCATTCTCCGCATTTTCTGAAGGTACTGGTCAAATTCCTTCTTGTAGCTTCTGTTGACACAGATCCTCTCACCATTATCAAAATAAGCATAAACTTTCATATTTAGATCAGGCTTTAACTGTTTTATCCTGAAAATGTTTATGAGATTAGACTTGGAAACTCTCACAAATCCATAGTTCCAAAGGAGCTCCTCACACTCGGCGAGTGTTTTCATAATACGATAAACTCCGGTCCCGGTGTACATGAAAAGTTTTCTGTCCACATAGTCCAGGTAATATACCTCTTTGGGGTCAAGCAGTATCTCTTCTCCATCGTCAAGGTCATCATCTGCAGGTCTTCCGGATAGAGATATTCTCTCGGACTTCACTATATCTATTATCTGTTTTATCTGTGGTCGCATATTTGAAAAATACAGATCCACATGCTCATTTGTATTATTCTTGTCTTCGAACAGGTTTAACTTCATACTTACTTTTACAATCCGGCACCGACAAGGAAAGTTTCAACATATTCCATATATCCATCCGGATCATCTATA
>JAFPVA010000199.1 GCA_017413105.1 Butyrivibrio sp.
ACAAACTTTCCAACGATTGCCTCCTTTCTCAGGGAAGGGCAGCTTGTCACACTGCCCCTCCTGATTTTTGTTGATGATAGGCCGGATTAGAAAAGTCCGGAAAGAAGTGGAACAAGAGTAGTACCGATGAGGGCAACTCCACCACCGGCCATGAGCTGCTTCATGCCCTGTGACTTAGCTCCAGGGTTGTCGTTGCCGTAACCCTCCATGAGGTTTACAACGCCCCAAATTCCAAGACCTGCACCAAGTGCGATAACGAGTGTCTGAAGTACGCCTACTGCTGAGTTGAAAAATGCCATAATTTTTGTTTCCAAAATTTTCGACTTGTGTTTTTTTGTTCAAAATAGATTTTTCTGCGTTTCCAAAGAAAAAAGAGCCTCGAATTTTGTTCAAAAATGATAGGTATAATTTGAACGTATAATTCTAAGCTCTTTTTTAGTGCGAAAATTTTGGAATCTCCTTTCGTAAAATGAATTTTTAGTTGAAGTTCCTTTGGATTCGCAGTCAATATTCAGTTGTAAAAAGCACCTTTATGTAGGTGCTCTAATAGAATTCCCCAATAAATCCTCCCCCAATAGAAAAAGCCGCCTTCATCGTTGTAATAATGAAAAGCGGCTTCTTAAAGCTACTATATTAAATTGATCAGCTTACATAATGTGCCTTGCGCGGAACAAGTCCATGACAATATGGACACTGTGAGCCACTCTGTCTGCCGGCAATCGAAGCTCTCCAGTGATGGCCACCTTCGCACTTCCACCATGCTTTCAGGTTGCTATTTGGAAATACTTCCTGAGGTGTTCTTCTCCGGTTTCTTTCGGTGTCCCATTCCTTTGCGAGCCACGGTGTTTTTGTTGCCAGGTCATTAAAGCCTGCCAGCACCTTCACGTTGGAACAGTATGGACAGCCATATCCCTCATGTCTGTCAGCTATTGTCCTCTGATAATCATGTCCTGAAGGGCATGTCCACCATGCATACTTGTGGGATCCATAAACATAATCGGAAGGTCTCCTTATTCCATTTCTGGTCTTATGCCACTCATCTGCAAAGAGCGGGTGCAATGATGCAAAATCATTGAAGCCCTCAAGAGCTTTTTTATTCTGACAATATGGACACCCATTCTTACTGACTGTTCTCCCTGAGACAAGTGCCTGCCATTCATGTCCAAGTCTGCATTTCCACCACACCTTTCTGTCACTTCCCCATGTCACCATATCCGGTTTAAAATCCCTGTTTTTCTCATAGTTCCAGTCATCAGCAACTTCCGGAAAAACAGTTTCAAGATCATTAAACCCTTTGAGAATCTGTCTCCCTGAGCAGTATGGGCAGTCAGTTCCATTTACTCTGTTAGCAGGTGTGGCCTGCCATGAATGCCCAAGTTTGTCCCTCCACCACACTTTCATACTGGAGCATCCACTGGTTATACTATCTGGTCTTATCTCATTTTTCTCATAATCCCAGCTATCCATCAGTTCTGGATGTCTGCTCTCGAAATCATTAAATCCCTTTAGAACCCTTCGGCCTGCACAGTACGGGCACCCATACTTTCTGTCCCTGAATTCAGGACTGGCATCGTAACTATGGCCTTTAGCGCACTTCCACCAGACTGGTTTTGAGGATGTCCTTGCTACCATATGAGGTTTAAGCTCAGCATTTTTATCCTCATCCCATTCAGCCAACAGCTCCGCATGCGTAGTTTCAAGATCATTCACTCCTTCAACCACAATATTTCCTGCACAATATGGGCAATCACTACCGGCAGTTCTGCTATATACCGCAGCTTCCCAACTGTGGCCTTCCTTACTGCATTTCCACCAGATTTTCTTTACTGTTCCAGGGCCGACTTCATCCGGGCGTATATCCCCATTCTTTTCATAGTCCCATTCATCAACATATGCATATCCCAAAGTGACAATGTCGTTGTAACCCGGAAGGATCTTATTTCCTGCGCAGTAAGGACAGTCTTCCCCTGAAGCCCTGTGGCTGACAGTAGTTCTCCAGGAATGTCCCCTGCCACACTTCCACCATACTTTTGCCTGTGAGTAAAGTGTATAATCAGATGCAGTAAATGGAGCATTTCTTTCCTTATCAAACTGCCCAGCCAGTTCAGGTTTAACAGTAGCCAGGTCGTTTATGCCCTTATGCGTCATTACCTTACGACTTGCACAAACTGCACAGTCATGACCTTCTGTCCTGTGGTAAACAGCAGTGTTCCACTCATTACCACAGATGCATTTCCACCATACTCTTTTACCTGAGCCAGGCAATAACATGGACGGCTTAAGATCGCCATTCTTCTCATAATCCCATTGGGCTGCAATCTCCGGATAAAGTGTCTCCAGATCATTCACGCCCGATACAAGCTTATTTGCCATCGCTACCAAGCCCCCTCTCCAGATCAGCCTCAAGCTGTTCCTTCCATCCAGGTTTCTTTTTTGCTTTCCCCTGAACTCCGTCAAATGCAGCAGGGAAAGGACCTTCTATGAGTTTTCCCATGGCATCCTCATTTACTGCATTATTTTCCGGCACAGGGACTTTCCCTTTTGTGTTCTGGCGCAGGATTTCATTTGCGAGATTGGGATAAAGATAAGTCCTGAGCATTTTTCTGAGGTACATATTTTCTTTCTTAAGAGAATTCATTTCTGACACTGTATCTTTAAGCTTTTTCTGTTCCAGTGCGTTATCATTCTCAAGTTCAGTTATCTTTCTCTCAAGAGAGCTCTTTTCTCTCATAAACCGCTTGTCTCTTGCAATAAGTGGCTGGCAATAGTCATACATCCCTCTCCAGTATCCGTCTACTTCAGTAAGCCATTTGACAAGGTCATCAGTTGTCCTGCATTTTTTGAGGAATCCTTCGATATCAAGATTTCTATAGCCAACGTCATGCTCTGCAACTCTTTCAATCTCTGACATCTCGGTAAGTTCCTCTATTCTTTTTCTTACCTTTTCATCACGTTTGAAATCATAGGCCTTTGCAGTTATCCCCTTACTGTTGGCAAATGCTTCAAGGTTGCTGAATTTAAGCCGTCTCGGATCCCCATAGCCTTCCGTTTCATAAAACTCGTCCAGGATCATCACGAGATCCTGTGAGCTGTTCTTCTTTGGTCTCCCCATCAGTGCTCCTCCCTGTACTTTCTTGACAACAGACTCCCGTAATGGTCTGCACTTCCGCGAAGCCTGAGTATTGCAGAGTCAATATCCTCTTTATATCCCAGACTCTTCCTTACAAGCTCTATCATCTGCATTAGATAAACACCATCAGCGTTTACTGTTTCTTTTGCCTCTTTCTCGAGCTTTATCTGCAGCCCTTTCCTGTCAGCATAAAAGTATCTGCACTGCCTGCATTCACCTATGTTTCCCCCGACGTGATAGCCCCCCACGCAGTCACCAATGTCACCTGCGATCATTCTTTTGCTTGTACACCAGCCGTCTGTAACCCTCAGTCTTTCCTCCGGGAGACTGATATAATACTTTCTATCACCAGTCAGTCCTGATCTGTTTGTATGTCCATGAAACTTTTCATAAACAATGCTCTCAACAACACATGAAAGATTCGCATAATAATTTGAGCTGATATTTATATCCTCATGCCCTGCGAGTTCCCTGCACACAACAGGAGAGCCACCCGAAAGGATAAGGTTTATCATTGCCAGGTGCCTTGTATCTCCGAGGTTTATAGGATAATCTTCATCGCCCATGATATCCCTGCAGAACCTGCTGAGTCTAAGCACCATCTGTCCATAAGTGAAGTAACCTCTGGGCGTTGGTCCCATTGAAACCAGCAGCGTATCCAACAACGGACGCGAAACAATCTCTGTTTTCTTCCTATACTCCTCTATTTCCTCGTATATCCATCTTGGAATTTCATATGTGAAGATTTCAAAGTCCTCCCTGACCTTATATCCACGTTTTCTGGTCCCTTTTTTACTTGAAGTACGCCTTATGCGGATATATGTCCTTCCATCTTCCTCTGTAATGCAGTCATGCGGGGTCATCAGGAACTCAGTAGCCCGCAGTGGCAATATGCTTGTCAGGTTCCACCAGAAGAAAACCGGGAAGTAAAACATCTTGTCGTCCTCATCTGCAATTTTCCAGAAATCTTTCATCTTTCTGTCAAACGCCAGATAATGCTTAAACCCTGAGAGGTCCCTTGCCTTGCCACTACCGATTTTCACAGTCCTTGCTTCAAGTTCCTCTATTACCGAGTCACGGAGTTCATTGCTGTCTGGGATCATCGAAAGAAATCTTGCAAGATGCTGTGTTTCTTTGTCATCCCTGTCTGCACCCACATCCTCCGAGTCACACACAGCTGCTTTCTTTATTTCCCCAATTATCTGCTGGAGTCTTAAAAGGCCTATTGTCCCAAGCTGCAAGAGCACATATGACTTCATATATTCTTCAAAACAGGATGCCGTACATCCAACCCACTCACGGGCATTCTTCTCATATGCCGTATAGGAAAATCTAAAATCAAACTGCACCAGTCTTAACTCATCGGTGAGCAGCCATACATCATCTTCAAAGGTACATCCTCTTATAACGCCTTTTTTCTCATACGTTCTGAATTTCTCCATTGCTGTATTTTTAGTAGCATCATCAAGCCGTTTTATCGGGAGCCTCCTCTCAAAGCCGTCAAACGTCTCAGCTCCTGTCATCAGTTCCATAACGCATCCCCCTTTCGACAACTTCTTTCAATACCTCCATATCCGTATCCGGATAAAGCATCTCCATGCTTGAAAGGATCTGCATTATTGATGGGATTACATACTGTTTCAATATCCCCCTGCTTCTTTCTGCATCTTTATCATCCGAGCATGCCTTCACCCGAAGTCTTGAATACTCCCTCACAAGCAGTTCGAGAGCAGACTTCGTATATATCTCGAATCCGCATCCCAGGCAACAGTCACGCCCAGGATATATACAGTCAAGCCCCGCAGCTGTCCTGAGGCACATGCATTCATCCTGCTTTGATGGCGCACAGGCAGAAGCTATCCTGTGCAGCGTCTGTGTAAGGCAATTCTCTCTTCCACCTGCTTCGGCAAGAGTACTCTCAACGATATCCCCAGCTCTTTCGTATGACACTGCCACACTCTCTGCAACAGCTTCTATCTGCCACGCATCAAGTCCGACTTCTTTTATTAGTTTTGTCTGTTCAGATACGCCAAGAGCCTTATATTCCCTGCCCTTATACATTTCAAGCAGCATCGAAGGGACAAAGCCAAAGACTCCCCTCTCGAACATTTCCATCAGGATAAACTCCGGTTTATATCCAGTGAAATTTGCGTCCCTAAGGTAAACATCTGTAATCTCCGGAAGCGTTCCGATTCCTCCCTTATGGCTCCTTGCAAGTGCAGCGAGCATATATCCTTTTGCCCTGCTCTCTTCATCGTCATCTGCCACAGCTTCTATTCCTTGCAGATAGGCCTTATTTGCCCGTCTTGACTTGAAATTCCTGAATCCGAGCGCATCCGCAAAATCCTCCCCGAAAAAACTTATGATGTTCCTGATTGTAAAGTCAGTTCTTACAAACGGGTCTCCCTCTTCATGAAATGAAAGGGCAATTGCCATAATAAATCCAATCGGCTCCATCAGGCTTTCCGGTATAAAGAACTTGATCTCCGGTACAAGCCCATGCTTTTTTGTTTTATTGGGAACAGCAGATCTCATGCGGCAGCGACACTGAACCTCAAAAGCCACATCCTTCCCATCAGCAACAGTAAAAGTCCCTTCAGCTATTCTCTTACGTATTTCTTCTCCACTATATGGCAGAGTCGGAACCGGAAGTCTCAGCATGTCGGTAGTCCTGAGTGCACATATAAAGTGAAGTGCCGTAAACAGCCAGAGTTCTGCCCACCTTCCATTATCAAGAGCCTTTTCGACCAGCCTGTTATCTGCCCACGCTTCTTCATTAAGGACAATATATGCCATCAGTGCGAAGCCTTCTATTTCATAGGCAGTATTATCCGGTTTTACTATCTGATGACTCTTAAATGAATACTTCCACGGAGACAGTGGCTTCCCTTGACTTTCATGATTCAGAAATCCAGCAAAAAAGTTCATGTTTATAAGCTGCAGTTCCTCATACGATTCTGTAACAAGCTCTGTTATTTCATAATCGCTGTATTCATCAAGCTCCTTTGTCATAGATGCCAGCAGCACATCCAGTACAATCCATTGTGATCTGTCTACTTTCTTTCCAGTTATATATTCCCTGAACCTTGAAGCTGTCCTTGGATAACGTGCTTCCAATAAATCAAGCAGGATATCTCTCTTCTGCTTATCCGTCTTCCTGTATGAAAGAAGCCATATATCAAGCCTTTTCTCCAGTTCTTCATTCACAATGACTTTGGAACAACCATCATGATCTTTACTGAGTCCTCCAAACCAATCGTTTCCGTCCATGAATTCATAAAGCTCATCGTTATCACGCTCTTTGTCCCGGTATTCTGAACCCAGTTCTTCTGCCTTACCCTTGACCATTTCCATAAATCCCATCATGTCAAAGCTTGTCATACAACTCGCCTCCTAACATCATGAGAATCTGCGAAAGTGATTCATTCGTATGCTTCAGAACCTTTGTAAGTTCACCCTTGTTCTGCATGTAAGTGAATGCAGTTTCGGGATTCTTATCTCCTCTCCAGAACTGGATATCTCCAATCTCCCTATTCCTAAGAACGAGCTGTACTGTAAACCAATGCCTGAGGCAGTGAGTACTGAGGTCATTCTCATAGAGCAGCTGTCCATAAATCCTAAGCTCAGGGTCACTACTTTTTATGAGCTCCGGCCTTAAATGGTTATTTATCAGATCCTTGAACTTCTGTCTGTAACTCTCATAGGACATGGCCATGCCATCCCTGTTTACAAACATCGGTGCATAATCCTCTTCAAAGGAAACACCTGCAAGATACTGTTTGTGAAGCCTGTAAGCCTGACAAAAGTCAGCAACGAAATCCGGATAAACCTTCTGTCTTCGCGTTCTCTTTATCAGTCCCACTTCTGCACCATCGCTTCTTAAAGCCAGTTCCTTATTCAGATCAATCTCCACATCAGTGACCTGCCCGCCTATTTCGGTGAAAGTAATCCCCGGTCCGTAAGGGCTGCATTCCTGTCTGACATTCATAGCTTCACTGGCTCTGAGTCCTGCAAATGCCTGTAAACATAAAGCAAAAGCTATATCCGGAGCATATCTGAACGCCATAGGTATCAGAATCTCAACTGCCTTCGTTGGAATATCCCTGAATATGACTCTCTCTTCATCTATGACTGTCGCCTTGAAATCAGGAATCAGCTTCATCACAGGTTTTCCATCCCTTGTATAAAGCAGTTTTTCCTCATACAGCTCTTTCTTCCTGATCTTCATATACCCTGCAAACTTTTTGTTCGAGGCAAGACGCGCCATGAAGGCGGTCACTACTGAAATACATCTCTCAACTCTCTCAGCACACCTGTGGGTACCATCAGGCATAGGCTCCAGACCATAGCCATTAAAAAAAGAAGCCAGCATATCTTTTGTAATGTCAAAAACATGCCTGACTCCAAACTCATCACCGTGATCTACCAAAACATAGTTCAGCATCATCACAATGAAGTACATCTTTCCCTCTGGATTTGACTCCAGTGGTATGGTGGTACGCTTGTCGTAGACACCCGCATACTCATGAAATCTGGTAAATCTGACAATCACGCCATAACCATTTTTCAGCACTATGAAAGACCTGTTAAACAACAGTCCATCAGGTGTCACGTTCCGGACAGAATAAACAGCATACCTCAGCTGTTTCTCCGGAGGGTAAATCTCTAATAAATCACCCATCTGTGATTCTCCTTTCTGCTACCCATTTAGGGCGCAAAAAAGAGTATACCCGACAAAGCATGAACAAAACCTACTACACCTGTTTTGAACAATACTCCATTTGTTCATTATTTATTTTGTTCACTTTGAAAATGGGGAACAAAACCCGACAATGCCAGATATATCCAGCATTCACAGAATTAAGATGATTTGTTCAGAAATTTTTGCAAACAATTAATCCTCCTTATTTCTGAAACTTTGTGTATAAGTGTCTTCTGCAAACCCGTCGACTGATTTACAGATATGCGCGCATAAAAAAAGTTCCCGGTGCAAAAACACTGGAAACTTCTTATCAAAAATTATGCTACTCTCTTCCAAACATTAACCACCAGATATGGAGAGAGCAAAGAAAATGCCTGGTTACCACCGGCTGAATTCACAGAAATACCGGTTGTACTTCCATTAATACTAATCCCCGTTGTACTTCCATTAATGCTAATGTTCGTGCGTGATACCGAAGTTGTTGCTCCGGCCGTACCTGTAACAGCTGAAAAGGATGGGTAACGGTCGGCATTGTCCAAACCTGCTACCGTGGTATAGTTATGTGCATGTCCCGGGTCATTTACACTATGACTGTGCCCCGGATCATTTACACTATGACTATGTCCCGGATCGTTCACAATCAGGTCGTAATTTGGCATATTCGCCTGAGTAAGTGTGCAATCATAACTACCACCGGAAGAGCCTAAATCAAAACCATTGCCGGCACCCATTAAACTTTGTCCCTGCGCTACCATCTCCCAGGAACCTCCCCAAATATCTCCGGGATTTTCTCCGGAAAGACTTAAGTACAAACTCCCAACAGGATAATAGGTGTCTACGCTATTCACCTTTGCGTTTAAGGCATCAATCTGTGCCTGCAAATCCGCATCTTTCGCATCCATCTTCTGCTCTGAAGCATCCATTCTCGAATTAAACTCCTGCTTCAGAGCACTGCTAAAAGACGTAAACTTATCAATGATGGTATCCGTATTGGAATTATCATTTTCACGGATTTCGTTTAACATCTTTACGTTGTTTTCATTGTTGATATTTACCTGGTTCTGAAGGCCATCGATTCTCTTCACCGTGTCTTCATACTGGGTTTTTGACTGCTCAGACAATGCAATAATCAAGTCTTTTACTTCATCCACAGAAAGATTAAATTCCTCCGTCAATGCCGCAAAGTCCGCTTTGATTTTTGCATAGGTCTCCTGCAACTCTTTGGTCTTACCCTCATCCATATCTTTCAAAAGATTGGTAATCTCTGTCTTGGAATCAGCAATGCCCTTCTGCACCTGATCCAAATGAGCGTTTACCTCTTTTGTAGACTTTGAAAGATCATTCGTAATCTCCGTTTTACTTTTAGAGATGTTTTTATTGATTTCTTCTGTACTTTCAGAAATATTGTTTGTAATCTCTTTTGTACTTTTATCAATATTGTTATTAATCTCCTCCGTGCTCTCTGATATATGGTTGTTAACCTCCTCGGCATTCTCGGAAATATTCGTTGTGATCTCCTCTGTTCGCTCATCGATATTATTTACGATAATTTCCGTGTCATCGTCAGACTCGCTTACGACTTTCTCCGAAGTAGATTCGGTGGATTCCACATCTTTAATGGTTTCCTTGCTTTCGGAAATCACGTTATCCATATCATCAAGCTGTTCTAACATCGCTGTTAAATCAGTGCGTGCCTCCAGCTCTTTAGAAAGTCGGTTTTTCTCGCACTGTACAAAAATCCCCAATAAAAAAATCGCAATCAAAAGGACTGCGATTCCTGCATAAAATCTCTTCTTAGTAAGAAGCTTCTTACTAAAATCTTCAATTCTCTTCGTCATGGTTTGCTTCATCCTTTCTATTTTCTTCCAATGATTTTTTTGCTTCAGAATATGCTTCTACAACCTCATACACATCATCTGCTCTAAGAACCAAACTGCCGCGTTTTAAATACTTTTCAATATCGAACCAGTTCCTCTTGTCATAGTCTGCCGTCAGCTTATAGTTTGGATGCTGCGTCAGATCGTACTTATCTGAAAAGAATGGCCTTACGCCTCGCACCTGCACGATGCATTTGCCGCCATCCATCACGGACAGTTCGTCCACGCTCATCAGATCTTTGCCCAGTTTTTGGTAGTTCATGTTATAGCTCTGACTCGTTCCTCTGGTCTCTCCTGTGTTATACATATCAATCGTCTCTTTACCGAGTGTGGCGTTGAGGTCCTTAAGTGTCGTCTGTTCAGAGCCCCCAAGAAATATCTGGGAATCACAGTTACCAATGATGGTATCTGCATTGTCTTTGTAAATTGCCTTCAGCTGCGACTTGGCCTGCAAGACCAGTACCGCTGAAATCTCACGGCTTCGTATGGTTGCCATCAGCTTCTCCAGGTTTGGAATCTGCCCGATGTTGGCCGCCTCATCGATTAGGCAGCGCACGTGGACCGGCAGCCTTCCACCGTAGACATCATCCGCCTTTTCACAAAGCAGATTAAAAAGCTGCGTATAAATCATGCTGATCAAG
>JAFPVA010000200.1 GCA_017413105.1 Butyrivibrio sp.
CCATATGAAGTCTCTCGATCAATGTACCACCTGCAACAGCGATCATAAGTCCCATCACAACATAAACGATAGCTATCCTTGCCCCAAAGATGCTCATAAGCAGTACGAGGCTCCCCAGATCCACCATCGGTGATGAGATCAGAAAAGAAAACGTTACTCCAAGCGGTAATCCGGCGCTCGTAAATCCCATAAATATCGGGATGGATGAACACGAGCAGAACGGAGTCACGGTTCCAAGTAAAGCTCCTACGATATTTGCCCCGATCCCGTGAAATCTTCCCATGAGCTTCCTACTACGCTCCGGTGGAAAAAAGCTCTGGATATATGAAATCGCAAAGATCAGCAGACACAGAAGGATCGTGATCTTTATCACATCAAAGATAAAAAACTGTATGCTGCCACCGATACCGCTATCTGTATCCAATCCTAAAGCTGACAGAAGCCCACCGATCAAAACGCTCAGCCATTTCATTCCCAGGACCTGAACTTGAATGAAATCCCACATCACGATTCTCCCTTACAGCATTTTCCGGTGGTATCATCACACAGAGTTTTTATAAAACCACAGAATTCCTTCATGATGTCTGTGTTTATCGAATAGTAATGCCACTTGCCTTCTTTTCTGTCTTTAACCAGACCTGAATCCACCAGTATCTTCATGTGATGAGAAAGAGTCGGCTGAGTAATATCGAACTTTTCAAGAAGTTTGCATCCGCACTTCTCCTGATCAGAAAGCATCTTAACTATTTCCATTCTGTTGGCATCTCCAAGAGCTTTGCAAATTAATACTTCATCTATTCTATCCATAGCGCACACCTCACATCGATATTTGTCTATGTATAGATGATAGCATATACATAGATATTCGTCAATGTATTATTTCAAAATAGAGACAGAGCTTGTAAAACTCTGCCTCTTCTCGAGTCAAATTATCTTCTGGTTTAATGCACTTCTAATATTCTGCTATAACATATTCCCCATTCTTAAACTTTACAGAAGCGCCCGTCATCCTGAATCCTGCTTTCTGTTATTAATTAACCACTGCAAACGTCCTGTTAGGTTCCAAAACCATAGCGGTATATTTTCTGATAATCAGCCCTCGGAATGCTATAAGGCACATTCTTGATCGGTGAAAGATCATATTTTTCACACTCTGAATCAAACATTTCCGATGTACACCACCTGCTCCAGCTATATTCCACTTCCGCATGTCTGATAATGACTACCTTCATTAGAGTTCTCACTAAATATACTTCTCAATCCCACACTGTTCCACAACCCTTTTTCCAAGAAGAGTAAGTGCCTGTCTGGGACATTTATTGATACAACGATAACACATGGTACACCGGTCACTTGAAACCGCTTTTTGATCCTTAATAGAAATATTCTTCATCGGGCACAGTTTTTCACATAGTCCGCACCCGATACATTTGTCAGCATCAACCTTAAGTTTTGAGGAATATGCTCTGGTCTTATGACCAAAATATGCTCTCTGCCCAAAGAAACCTGCCAGTCTGTACAACACACCTATACCTTCCTGTGTTGGATTACCGGCTTTCAGTCGCTTTACGGATTCTTTTATCTTCTGTTCTGCCTGTTTTACAAGTTCTTTATTCTTTTCAAGCGGACGTTTTAATGCCTTCTCGTCAGCTATACTATCAGGCATCTTTAGATGAAGTCCGCCTATTACGTTAGCACCGCAGCTTTGCAAAAGTCTCCCGAGCGAGCCCGACCCATCACCGCTAAAAAGCCCCATCGTCGCAATTATAAAAACCTTCTTGCCTACCCACAGTTCTTTATGATCCGTAATATAATCCCGCAGAATCTTCGGAACTGTACTAAACTGAACCGGGTATGCAATTATGAAGAAATCCGCATCTGTTACTGCTGCTAATGTTTCTTTTTTCTCTATGGAGTATGCGCTTGATTCGTTGTCATACTCTTTACAGAATAACTCCGCTGCACATTTTGAATTGCCTGTTCCGCTAAAATATATACCTACCATTTTTTCACACTCTCGTACGCAAATATATTCCAATATAATTCGCCATCATTTTTCCTGAAAACATGCATCTACCCATTCAATCAGTTCCTTGCCCATCTTGCTTCGTTCAATTTCACAAGCCTTTACATTCTGACGTTCCGTTTTGAATACAAGCCTGATCTCAAACGAGATCCTGGTTATCATAGCGTGGCTCATCAATCTCCCTAAAATTGTTATTCTCTTATTTCATATAGCTGGTAGTTATTTTTTCTTCAGTACTGCCAATGCAGCATAATGAAGTACCTCGAATTGCTCAGGTGCTATTTCATCAAGCAATTCCCTGTGTTCTTCATCCCATTTTTCAAGTTCTTCCTCCGACAATGACGCACCCACGCCTCGAGAGGCTTTCATCCGCCCATGCCATGATTCCTTAGTAAAGGATATCTTCAAATCGTATTCTTCATGATCTTCCAATTCGAAATACTCATAAGTCACATTGGGGATCCAAATTGCATGTTTGGTCTCCCCGGCACCTGTCCAGTTAGGACTATATTTCAGAACAAGCTCCTCACTTTTTCCTGCTATCTTATCTTCAAAGGGAAGCCATGCCATATATAGGATCAGCAGCCTTCCATCCGGCTTAAGAATGTCAGCCAATTTGGGCATAACCCGCTCATGATCGAAATACCAGAAACACTGACAAGCCGTAATTACATCATAGCTTTCTTTTGGAAAATCAATTTCTTCTGTAGGTACCGTTTGAAAATCAATCTTCATATCGGCGTCTTCCGACAGGCGTTTAGCTTGTTCTATCTGTTCAGGAGAGATATCAGTTCCTGTCCAATTTGCTCCATACCGGTACATATTACGTGGCAGTACGCCGGTTCCTGTCCCAAGATCGAGCACATTCTGTCCATCTATGCAAAGCCCTCTATCTGCAATCCTCTGATAAAATTCATTCGGATAGACATCCCTGTATTTTGCGTATTCTTCAGAAGTTCTTCCCCAGTCAAACGC
>JAFPVA010000201.1 GCA_017413105.1 Butyrivibrio sp.
TCCCGATGCCGTACATACCGATCTTTATGACGGTGGTGATAAGGATTATATTCCGTTTGATAAATTAGAGAAGTTCTTTACTGAGAACATGTAATTGCTTTTTGTATGGCGGATACCATCGTATACGGGGTATCTGCCATTATATTATGACTAAAGAAGGACAGGGAATATTATGAATATACTTGTATTGAATGGGTCTCCCAGACCAAACGGAAGCACTGCAGGAATGATAAAGACTTTCAAGACCGAAGCTGAATCCGCAGGACATACCGTGAATACCGTGGATGTTTGCAGGAAAAATATACACGGCTGTCTCGCCTGCGAATATTGTCATGGTAAAGGTGACGGCGAATGTTCACAAAAGGATGATATGTCAGAAATATACGTGCTGCTTCGTGATGCGGATATGCTGGTTCTTGCATCTCCGATCTATTACCACAATGTATCAGGACAGCTTAAGTGCGTGATCGACCGTTTCTATGCGTTATTGTATCCGAAGGCGCCGGGAAGGCTGAAGAAAGTAGCCATGTTTTTGGCCTCCGGTGATCCCGATATGTATGACGGAGCCAAATTCTCTTATGACGGAGACTTCCTCGGATATCTTGGACTTGAGGATATGGGGATTTTTACGAATCATGACAAGGGAGTTATGGAAAAGATCAGTGAGATGGTACAGAGGATGTGATGGGATGAAAAGAGTATTTCTGGGTTTATTGCTTTTTGTCATGCTTTCTATTGTTTCAGCCTGTACGGGAAAGGATACTGACAGAGAAACAGAGCAACTGACCGAAGACACTTCAACCAGTTTTGAATCAGACACAGCTATGCCGATAGAGGATGATGCGGAGGAAACAGAAAATCAGGAGACTGAAATGATGGATATGGGTATATTTGATTTCGAAACAAAAAAAGTAATGCTTAACAGCGGATATGAAATGGAGCAGATTTCAGTGTTGGATCGAGGCGAAAAGCATGACTGGTATTGACTGAATTATTTGATTCTGTATTTGCGTAGCGTACTATCCTTTATTGGAAGTTAAAACTCCGTTGCAAGGAGGATCCGCAGATGTAATGACAGACAGTTGCCCATCCGATATAATGGGTGGGCAACCAAATATACTATGGAGGTAATAGTCATGAACAAGTATGTTTCGCTGGATAAGCGAAGTAAGAAGGCACAGCGCGAGTATCACGCAAAGCAGAGACGCACCTGGGGTGAACTTAATCCCGTGACAAGGAGCGTACCGAGCGGAAAGACTTACAATCGAAAGAAGGAAAAGCAGAGGATCGGCAAGGAATTCAGAAATGGATTTGAGGCCGATCTTTTTTTTGCAAAATTATTTATTTTTGCTTGACTATGACGTAACGTAATAGTTTATGATGTAATCACACGTGAAGGAGATGATAGCCATGAAGACAGTAAATGAAGTGAGTAAGCTGACTGGAGTGAGTATACGCACGCTGCAGTATTACGATAAGATAGGACTCTTAAAGCCGGCGGAGTATACCGAGTCCGGATACAGGCTGTATGACGATGCGGCGCTGGAGAGACTTCAGCAGATTTTACTGTTTCGTGAGCTTGAGTTTCCGCTTAAGGATATCAAGGATATCGTAACCAGATCTGATTTTGACAAGAGATTGGCACTTGATCAGCAGATAGAACTTCTTGAATTAAAGAAGGAACATATCGAAAATCTGATCAGTATGCGCCGTGGTTTAAAACTGAGAGGAGTGAGGCATTTGGATTTTACAGCATTTGATTCAAGTAAATTAGACGAATACTCTAAGCGCGCAAAAGAACGGTGGGGCAATACTCCGGAATATAAGGAATTCGAAGAGAAGAACGGTAAGCGGTCAAAGAGCGAAGAAAAAAGTATGATGGCCGATTTTATGAAAATCTTTGAAGAGTTCGGAGCTATGAAGGATCAGGATCCTGCTTCTGCAGAAGTTCAGGATCAGGTAAAGAAACTGCAGGGCTTTATTACCGAGCATTTCTATAAATGTACTAAGGAGATTCTTTCAAGTCTCGGTAAGATGTATGCCGGTGGCGGCGAATTCACCGAGAATATTGATAAGATGGGTGGAGAAGGAACTGCTGAATTTTCTCACCGGGCGATACAGATCTACTGCGGATGATACATTTTTTCACAGGGTTGATCGGGTTGATCGCAGAGGAAACACATTTTCTTCAAAAAGCTTTAAGGGAGTTTTAAGGTTCGGATCATATCATGAATACATCAAGAAGAGCAAAACACTTCTTGAACCCCACACACTTTTTTCATAACACATAAGGGCTACGCCAAAATGTTCGTAGCCTTCCTCCCTACAATAACCCTGATACATTATGGGGATTTACCATAGATAGACTCTGACGACTCATATAGCGCCAGAGTCCTTTTTTGCATATAATTAAGTGAGTTGAAAGTATATAGATAATGACTGAGGAGATCATTAAGTGAAAAGAAGATATTTATCGCTGGCGGTACTTACGTTAGCCATGATAATGACAGGCTGCGGATCTAAAACTGAATCAGATGTAACAATCATCGGTGGGGCTGATGGACCGACATCTATTTTTCTTGCGTCAAAGAACGATAAAGACAGCTACACGCAGATTGATCAGGAAACAGCAAAGCTGATGATGGATCTTGATGATTGTCATGTGATTGTGGATGTCAGGCGTCAGGATGAGTATGATGAAGGGCACATTCCGGGAGCTATATGTATTCCTAACGAAAGTATTACTGATTCAATGCCATCGGAACTTCCTGACCTTGAACAGGTAATTCTTGTTTATTGCAGGAGTGGAAGGCGCAGCAAAGAGGCAGCACAGAAGCTTTTTAATATGGGATATACCAATGTCTTTGAGTTTGGTGGAATTATCGACTGGACCGGAGATGTTGTTACAGAGGAGGCAAAAGAGACAGCTATGACACTTTCTATTGATGGAAAAGAAATGCCGGTTACATGGGAAGATAATGCTTCGGTAAATGAGCTGAAGGAAATCTGCCCTCTCAAAGTAAACATGTCAATGTATGGCGGCTTTGAGCAGGTTGGATCAATAGGTCAGAGCATAAGCCGGGATGATAAGCAGATCACAACAGAGTTTGGGGATATCGTGCTTTACTCAGGAAATCAGATTGTGGTTTTCTATGGCTCAAATTCCTGGGCATATACTAAGCTTGGGCATATTGATCTATCTGAGGAAGAGCTGACACAGCTTCTTGGTAATGGTGATGTTGTTTTAGAGATAAAGTAAGGGGATAAAGATGAGTTGGGAAAAGATTTATGAGAGTACATATCAGTACGATGAAGGTGGAGTGAGATTTTTTCTTTTGATGGGTAAGAAGGAAGCTCTGCTGATTGACAGTGGAATGCAGACGCATAATGCCAAGGAGCTTGTAAAGGAGATGACAGATCTTCCTGTCAGGCTTTTTAATACACATACGGATGTAGATCATGTTGGCAGCAATGAAGAGTTTGATGAAGTGATGATGAATCCTGCTGAGCTTGTTAACTATAAGTTACCGCATCCTTCACAGAAGATTGTTCCTGTATATGATGGAGATGTGATCGATCTCGGAAAACGTGAGCTGCTGGCAATAGCGCTCCCGGGACATACGCCGGGAAGTACAGCTCTTTTGGATAAAAACAGCGGAATGCTCTTTAGTGGGGATCCCATACAAGATGGGCATATCTTCATGTTCGGTGAGATGAGGGATTTAAGTGCATATATCCATAGTCTCAGGAGACTTGATAAATACAAGGATGACATAAAAGGGATATATGCCAATCATGGAACACTCCCGGTGGATTATTCTATTGTGCCAAAGCTCATTGAAGGGGCACTGCAGGTTGAAAGAGGAGAGATTGTTCCTACTGAAGTGGATAGGTTCGGGAAGACTGTCCATGTGTATGATGTAGTGGTGGCATCATTTCTATGTGATTGATAGATGAAAAGCAGATACTTTATGAGGATTATGCTATGGGCTTTTGCGGATGGGCAGATGTAAATGAGAGGAACAAGATATATCATGACACTGAATGATCGCTCTCGTCCGGGGGACGAGTGTCAGCGATTCCGGAGCGAAGCGGAGGGTACCGGTGCATGACGACAAAAAGATGTTTGAGCACCTGATGCTGGAATGTATGTCCCACAGGGACTAGCTTCGCGTCGCGTGTGGAATAATCAATGATCATGGCGAGACCTGCCCATGCTATGAAAGGATAAATGCGGCAAACCAAACTGTGAATAAACGCAAGGATATGGAAGTGTATTAGGTGATAATTCTGATATAACCCCAGGCTATCATCAGCCATAGGTAAATACATACGCAGAGTAAGCGCTACTAACTATATAATGGTAACAGAGACCGATACATATTGTGAGGAGGACGAATATGAAGCGTGATGCAGTAGTTACTAAACTTAGAAAGCTGGCAGAAAATGCCGATGTTTCAAATGTGGATTTTCTTGCCGTTCAGGTGAATCTGACAGATCAGGATCCCGGAGTGTTCTACGTTGAAGTTAAGGACCACAAGATCAATATAGAGCCTTACGATTACCATGACAGGAACTGCGCTATATCAATCAAGTCCGATGATTTTAATAAGCTAATCAGTGGAAAGTTAGATCCTATAGCAGCTTTTACTATCGGCAAACTTAAGGTTGACGGTGATGTAGGGAAGGCTTTGGAATTTTCCAAGCTTCTTAAATGATTGGGGAGTAAGCAGACATGATTAATGAAAGGGTAAAAGAGTTTCTTGTCTCCAATAATCTTGGTGATAGGCTTACTGAGCATGCAGAGACGATTGATACAGTTGAACATGCTGCACAGCAGATAGGTTGCACCGAACCGGAGATTGCAAAGACATTGTCTTTTGTGGTAGATGAAAAGCCTGTAATTGTGGTAATGGCAGGCGATGGTAAGGTTAACAGTTCTAAGTTCAAATCACTATTTCACACTAAGCCACACATGATACCCAGAGATCAGGTAGAGAGTATCACGGGATTCCAGCCAGGTGGAGTATGTCCTTTTGCTGTGGCTGATGACATCCCTATCTGGTTGGATGTATCCATGAAGAGATTTGAATATGTCCACCCTGCAGGAGGTAATGAGTTTACTTCTGTTAAAGTTACACCTTCAGAGCTTGAAGCTGTTACCGGAGCCGAGGGCTGGTGCGATGTGTGCAAGGGATGGGAAGAAGACGAGTAACAGTGTTTGTGCTAAAGGAGGAAACAGATGGAGCGGTTGATATCACCAAACTTAAGCCTATAAGCTTTGATCCATTTGGTAATGGATATTACGGAGTTGGAGAAAAGGTGGGCAATGCTTTTAAGGATGGCGCAAAGCTGAAGTGATAAAGAGATTTAAAGAGGGGCAAAAAGTTATTGACAGCTAACAGGGCTATGTCTATACTTACAACTAATAATCTTGGAGGAATGCCAGTTATATGACAAATACACGTCTCGTCAATAGAATGGTGGTCAATTATATGTCCGTGGAAAATATTCAGGGGCTTAGATTACCATGCGAGATGAGGCCGTGCTATATGATGAATCTGTAAACTTTTTGATTCATTAAACAAGTGTATTAAGACCTTATCAAGCTAAAATAGTTTTGATAAGGTCTATTTTTTTACATTCAGGAGGAGAACACTATGAAAGGAACATACATTGATGAAGTTAATATGATTTTGTTTCTGTGATTTAAACACGAAAATCGGAGGTTTCTATGATAATACAAAATGAAATACCATTATTGGAATATGATGACAGTTCATCGGAAGTTATAGCTCCTGATCATGACTGGACAGCTGAGAGATTGCCGGAGAAGTGTTTATTTGCATTCCTTGGAGATGTAGTCCATAAATACGCCAAAGAGAATAATGCAGCTATGGTAGAAGAGCTTATTACAGTCTCTCACAATATAAAGATATATGTGCTACATGAGGAAAAAGAAGATATATGTCTGGTGCAGTCACCTATAGGTTCGGCATCAGCAACGCAGGTTCTTGATACACTTGTTAACTGTGGATGTACGAAGATAATTGCAGTTGGTTCTTGCGGAGTTCTTGCGGATCTTCCGGAGGATGCTTTTATTGTTCCGGTAAAGGCGTTGAGAGCTGAAGGTACTTCATATCACTATCTTCCAGCATCCAGATATATTGAACTTGATCAGGAACCGATAGCAGCTATCGAAAGCTCATTTAATAAACATGATCTTCCGTTTGTAACCTGTACAACCTGGACAACAGATGGCTTTTTCAGAGAGACCAAGGATATGGTGAGATACCGCCTTGAGGAAGGCTGTTCTGTGGTGGAAATGGAATGTGCAGCCCTTGCAGCATGCTGCAGGAAACGTGGAGCGAAGTTTGGACAGTTCCTGTTCACTGCTGATTCATTGGCTAATGTGCATGAGTATGATGCCAGGTCATTTGGTACAGGGTCCCATGAGAAAGCATTGTTGCTTGGACTTGATGTTTTGAGAGATTATAACTAGCACCAAAGTATAGGGCAGAGCTAAATATTGATGCCGAGAGGGATTATAGCGAATTGAAAGCTCTTTTACCTGGTTCTGTTTGATGTGGACTGTTTGCGATATGCAGAGGGCGTCATGCCTGTGTGCTTTTTAAACTGCCTTATATAATGCTCTGTGGTATCGTACCCAACAGCTTCTGCTATGGTCTGCACCGTCATGGTGGAATTGGCAAGAAGATCCTGCGATCTTTCGATTCGGACAGTTCGCAGGATATCTGTGTAATTCATGCCTGTGAGCTCTTTTATCAGTCTTGATGTATATTCATTGGAATAGTGGAACTTATTTGACAGATCCGACAAGGTAACGTCTTTGTAGTTTTCCTGAATATACTGGATAAGAGCATAGCGCTGGACATCTACTCTGGTGTCGAACAGGGGCATCTGAACAGATTCGGAGTACCGTCTTATTATCAGATAGAAGTCGAGGAGTAGGGTGTTTGTTATGGCCTGGTAGTGGTACTCTTCCTTGTTGCGACTCTCTGTTAACATCCATATGAAGGACTCGGAAATGGTCGCGTCCTGGCCGGTCCTGAACATTATATAATCGTTCGCCTTTTTGGCATAAATGTTGTTCAGAAAGAAGGATGAGAGGATGTTACGGGTGTTGAGAAAGGAGTAGAACATAGTGTGAAGTGTATCACGGCGCAGCATTATATTTATGGCGATAGTGTCGTCAAATACCGCAAAAGAATGCCTGATTCCCGGTGGGATCACGCAGAAATCTCCTGTTCTCATCTCAATGGTATTGCCCGATATAGTCTGGGTGCATCTGCCATCGTAAATATATGAGATTTCAAAAAAGGTATGGCTATGCTCAATATCCGGGCTGTATCTTTCGTGCTTTTGAACAATAATACTGTCATTGTCAGACAGATCAAAAAAGAAATAATCCTCATAAACATTGGGGATTGTTTCTTTTTTTTCTTTGATCAGAAGGTGCTTACTCAGCACCATTTCCATGTCAAGATTCTTAAGAAATTCTCTAAGCGAATCCGGGTTCTTCCCTGCGAGGTAGTACTCTCTATAAAATGCTTCCACCTCTGTAACATCGTATATATGCTGCTTTAATGCATTAGCGTCCATTTTATCTCCTTATATTGAGGGCTCCTATTAAATCTACTATATCTGCTCGGCAAGTAGATGTCAAAAAATCAAAGATTTATATAAAAATTATTATATTTTAATCATAAAACATCAATAATATTGAGCGATTTTGTGAATTATGTTCAGTGCTTTTTAAACATATAATTGCATCATAAAGAGCGCCGTTACAGAAAGGAATGGGCAGTTATGAATAAACCAGTTCTTGAAATGAAGAATATCAGCAAACGATTCGGAAGCGTCGTGGCTCTTAACGAGGTTGACCTTGAAGTTTATCCCGGCGAGATCAGAGGCCTGATCGGTGAGAACGGATCAGGAAAATCCACTATTTCCTCAATAGCTGCCGGAATGCAGAAAGCAAATGAAGGAGAGATGTTTTTTAAGGGAAACAGATGGGAACCGGCCAGTATGATAGATGCACTGAACAAGGGCATTGGAATGGTTGTTCAGGAAAGCGGAACCATTGGAGGAATATCGGTGGCTGAAAACATGTTCCTTGCCGAACTTGGGAGCTTTAAAAACAAATTTGGCCTTGTGGACAAGAACAAACTGGAAAGAAAAGCAGATGAGGCTCTTAAAAGCGTTGGGATAGCAGGCATCAGCGGAAGAGATGCGATGGGAAGGCTGGACTTTCAGGACAGAAAGCTGGTTGAAATAGCCAAAGTTATCATGAAAAACCCGGATATTCTGATCATCGATGAGACATCAACTGCGCTGTCCCACGATGGAAGGCAGATCATGTACAGTCTGATCAGAAAAATGAGGGATGACGGAAAGTCAGTGATCTTTATATCTCATGATCTGGACGAAATCATGGAAGTCTGTGACACGTTGACGGTACTCAGGGATGGAAACATCATAAGGACTTTTGAAAAAGAGGAATTTGATGCAGATGCCATCCGCAGCAGCATGATAGGAAGAGAGCTTAAAGGTGATTATTACAGGGCGGATACGGAGTGTACATCTCTTGATGAAGTGGTACTCAGCGCTCAAAGCCTGAACTACAAAGATAATTTAAAGGACGTTTCTCTGGAGCTCCACCGCGGAGAGATTGTGGGAGTCGGTGGCCTTGCGAGCAGCGGAATGCATGATCTGGGTGAAGCCCTTTTCGGAGCGCTAAAGCTTGATTCGGGGCATGTTATCTGCGGTAGTGGAAAAGAGATACTCAGCCCTCACAATGCAATGGGGCAAAAGATCGGATATGTGTCGAAAGACAGAGATCAGAAATCGCTTTGTCTCGATGCCAGTATAAAAGACAACATTGCTATCGCCGGAATGAATATCTTTAAAAACAAAATAAACCTTGTTACTTCATCCGGTGAGAAAAAATATGTAAAAAAACAGGTGGATGAACTTAAGATCAAATGTTCAGATATGGATCAGGCAGTAGGTCAGCTTTCGGGTGGCAATAAGCAGAAGGTTGTCTTTGGTAAATGGATAGGCTGCGGAAGCGAGATACTGATCCTGGATTGCCCCACAAGAGGCGTGGATATCGGAGTCAAGCAGGCAATGTATCAGCTCATGGTAAAGCTCAAAAATGAAGGCAAGGCAATACTTATGATAAGCGAGGAGCTGCCGGAGCTGATAGGTATGAGTGACAGAGTACTCATTATGAAGGACGGAGAGATCACAAGAGAGTTTAAGAGAAGCAGTACCCTCAGCGAGGGAGACATCATAAGCTACATGATCTGAGGAAGGTAAAAGAGATGACAGATAAAAGAAAAATCAACATAAAACAAAAACTCATATCCTTACTTCCCATTGCCGCTTTACTGGTTTTGTTTGCAGCATTTCTGGTGGTGGTAAGCATAAATGGTTACAGGCTGGATATGTACCTGAAAATAGTATTTAATGAGGCTCTTGTTCTTGCGGTGGTTGCTACTGGGGCAATCTTCATTTATACCCTTGGCACCTTTGATATAAGCCTTGGAGCATCAACGCTCTTTGCAGCCACTATGGGGGTCATGACCTATAACAAGACTCAGAGCCTTATTTTGATGATCGTCGCGATATTCGCAGTGGGTATCACAGCTTCACTGCTGAATTCGGTTTTAGCCTCGGTTTTTCATATACCTCCCTTCGTGACAACTGTTGCCATGATGTCGGTTCTTTCAGCTCTCTCAGCACAGATCATCACAAGTTATGGAGGAGCTCTTGGCGGAATAAGTATTCCCAGCGAAGTTGTAAAACCCTTTGACAACATAGGTTTTAAGGCAATGCTTTTAATAGCCTTTTTTGCCATATGCATCTTTGTATTCCAGTTTACGAAGGCCGGAAGAAGGATGAAATTTGTGGGCGGAAATCCAATTTGTGCAGAGCTTACAGGAATAAAGGCAAGTAAATATACGATCCTGGCTTTTGTGATGGCGGGAATTGGAATCGGCCTCGGAGCATTTTTGACACTTTGCTATACCCCATCGGTTACTACTACAACAGCATCAAGTATAGGAATGAATATCTTTATTGCGATCGTTTTCGGAGGAATGCCAATCTCAGGAGGTGCAAGAAGTAAGATTTACGCGGCACTGATCGGTGGCTTCTCATATATTTTGCTGAATGACATTCTTGAGATAGTCATAGACAGCAGCGCAGCATACGGCATCACACAGGTGATCAGTGCAGTCTTTTTCCTGGCGGTGGTTTATGTAACCAGCATGAATTACAGGACAGCACTGTTACCAAGATAAAGGAGGAAAATATTATGAACAAAAAACTTACAAAAGTGATCGGACTTATCATGGCCGGGGCCATGACGGTGATGGCAGGATGCGGAAATTCGGCACCTGCTGTACAGGGCAGTGCTGATAACGCAGCACCGGCACAGGAAGCTGAAACAACTACTCAGCCTTCCGGCAAAGCCAAGAAAATCGGAGTGCTTGTAGCAGATGTCAGCGGTGAGGAAGCCCTGGGATTTAGAAATTACTATGAGAAGTATATTCAAGAAAACTATGATGTTACCTTTGATTACACTGATGCGCTGGCAAGCGCTGAAGACGAGAAGGCCGCTATTGAAAAATTTGCATCAAAGGGATATGACGCAGTTATCTCTTTATCCAGCAGCGACAGAGCACAGCAGATTGAGACCTGCGAGCAGTATGGCCTTTACTATGCAATAGCTTCAGGAGTTCTTGATGACGAGCAGTATGAAAAATACAAAGGTTATGAGCACTTCGTTTGCCAGATCGGACCTTCAAATGCCACTGAATTTGAGGCAGGAAAAGCTATGGGCGAGTATTTTAAAAATCAGGGAGTAAAGAAGGTGGCTCTCTATGGCGCTTTCATTCCAAATCCTATGCACGTTTTCAGAGCAGCCGGTATTCTTACGGGACTTGGTTGTACCTACGGCGGAGCAAATGACATGGGAGCGATCGTGGGACAGATTTTCCAGGATCAGGGAATTGATCTTTCAAAGGTTTCCGGCGATGTTGAACTTGTTTCATACCTCCAGGGATATGGCGATACAACAACAGATGAGCTTGGTGCAGCTATTCAGAAGGCTCCCGAGGCATTCCTTTCAGTTGGAATGGCAACTACATTCTTTGCACAGACACTTTCACAGGAAAATATACCTTTTGCCGATATTGATTCCTTTACTGCCATGAACAGTCAGTCAATGGAGAGTGGAAGTCTTAAATATCTTGCAGGTAAGTATTCATCATCTATCGGACCTGTATTTGCGCTGGTTTCAAATGCGATTGACGGAAATCTTATCAGAAATGATGAGGGAAATGCTGTATCGCTCAATCAGGGCTATCTGGTAGCAACAGACAAGGCAACCTTCGATGAGTATTTTGTCAATGACAACGGTGATTCACCCATCTACAGCAAAGAGACACTTGATAGCATTATCGGAAGTCAGGTCACCTATCAGGATGTAAAGAGCCTTGTAGAGAGTAAGTAATACAGAGTAATAAGGAGATTAGCTATGAGTACCCCGAAGAGAATCGTAAACGCACTGGCCATGCCGGTTGTAACCCTTGTGGTTTTGCAGACTCTTTGCCTGTTAAATGGACAGAGTGTGATTTCAAATATGAAAAGCTTTGACAATTTCATAGTTTATACAGCTATTGTGATGATCACAACCATGGCTCTTTCCATAAATCTGAACAGCGGAAGATTTGATTTCTCCCTGGGATCAATGGCCGGTCTGTCATCTATCATAGGGGCAAAAATAACCTATGGGATTCTCTCCGGGGGAAATGGCTCTGCACCGCTGATGCTTTGTATATCCCTTGTTGCAGGAGTGATACTTGGACTAATATCGGGTCTTACATATTGCACATTAAGACTGCCTCCCATCATAGTCTCACTGGGAGTAACGCTAGTGTATGAGGGAATTATGTACACAATAACCGGTGGCAAATATGTTATGAGTGAAGTTCAAAATCCTTCAATGTCCGCTCTTACAGGAACCTGGGGCTATGCAGCATTGATAATAGCGGCAGTCCTTGCATTTATGATAATTACTTTTGATAAAACGGCCTTTGGATATGACTACAACGCACTTAAGTCGGGACAGAAGGTGGCTGTGGCTACAGGTATCAATGAGGTAAAAAACACTCTGATCTGTTATGGGATCAGTGGAGGCCTGATGGGTATAGTGGGAACACTTAATGCGGCCAGAAATACGACAATAAATGGAGGACAGCTCAATTTTGGCAGTATAGCCATCATGTTTACAGCATTTCTCCCTATGTTTATCGCAGGATATATCGGCAGATTCACAAACGAGAAGATTGGCTTTCTCCTGGCGGCTGTTTGCATGTCACTTTTAAATTCTACTTTTGCTGTATTCTCGAACTCAGTGAATGCAACGATGCAGTCAATTATAAATGCAGTATTGCTGGTTGTTTTCCTTATTTACCTGAACAACAATGATTTGATAAAGAGATTATTGAAAGCATGAAAGACTTAAGATTATTGAAAAAAGCAACGGCTCTTTTCCCAAGGTTAAATGAAAAAGAGATTGCTGTAGCCGAAACAGTAAGTATTACAAGGGACGGCAAGGGAATAAAGAAAAAAAGTCTCCGGGATTTCAGGACTATGTCACTAAAAAAGGGTGATGAGGTCATCCTTGACTTTGGCGGACATCTGGTTGGATATCTTTCTCTTGATTTTAAGAACATAGGAGCTCATGCAGATGCTCCGGTGCTCTTAAGAGTACGCTTTGCCGAAAGAGAAGTAGAGCTGTTTGAGGATGCATCAGAATACAGTGGCTGGGTAAGCGCATCATGGATCCAGGAAGAGCTGGTAAAGGTGGATGTGGTCCCCGGAAGGCTGGACTTTGACAGAAGATATTCATTTAGATTTGTAAGGATTGAGGTTATGGATATCAGTTCAAGATTTGACCTTCAGATTTCCGAAGCTTGGGCCAAGGCCGTCACTTCTGCCAGAGATACGGATCTTTTACCCTATGAGGCGGCAGATCCCTTGGACAGAGAGATGGACAAGGTGGCTGTAAAAACTCTCAAAGATTGCATGCAGACAGTGTTTGAGGATGGACCTAAAAGAGACAGAAGGCTGTGGATAGGAGATCTTAGGATACAGGCTCTGGCCAATTATGAAACCTACAGAATGAATGATATGGTCAAATCCTGCCTATACCTGTTCGGTGCGCTTACTCAGGAGAATGGAAGAGTCGGAGCCTGCGTATTTTTGGAGCCTGAGCCTGAAGTAGACGACACCTGTATGTTTGACTATTCTCTGTTTTTTGTGGTCATTCTCAGGGATTATTACAGAAAGACAGGTGACCAGGAGGCGCTGGAGGATCTGTGGCAGGTATGCCGCAGACAGATCAGTCTTGCCAGAGAGGGCCTTGACCAACACTATGTAGTAAAGGATCTTGACGTTCTTGGCTGGTGCTTTGTGGACTGGAATCTGGAGCTGAATAAACAGGCAAGTGCGCAGGGGATATTCCTGTACGCGCTGGAGGCAGCAATTGAGCTTGCCGAGCAGGTCGGAGATGTGCTCTCAGAGGAAGAGTATGCTGATCTTTACAACAAAGTAAAGGATGCAGCCAATACTTTTTTATATGATGAAAAAATGGGCATGTACGTAAGCGGGAAAGACAGACAGATTTCCTTTGCATCTCAGATATGGATGATACTTGGAAATGCCGTTGAAGGTAGTGCTGCACTCAGGCTTTTGGAAAGACTAAATGGCTGCGACGGTGCTGTTAAAATGGTTACTCCTTATATGTATCACAACTATATAGATGCACTTATTAAGCTTGGCAGGAAAGAAGACGCTCACAATCTTATGAGACAGTACTGGGGCGGAATGATCAAAAACGGTGCAGACACCTTTTGGGAGCTGTATAATCCCGAAAATCCGGACGAGTCACCTTACGGAGGAACCATTGTAAACAGTTATTGTCATGCCTGGAGCTGTGGCCCGGCGTATTTTCTCAGGAAATACTTTGCTTAATACTTTGGAAGAAGAGAGTTTGATATGACATTTGATAATTATGAAATCGATTATACCGGGAATCCGTTTTTTCTTGACGAGAGTGCCATAAATTGGGTAAAAGAGATCTTTGAGGACATGAGCCTTGAGGAAAAATGCGGACAGGTTTTTTGTCCTATGGGATTTAGCAGTGAAGATGAAGTTCTTCGCGGAATCGTCAGTGGAATTGGTGTTGGCGGGATGATGTACAGAAGTGGGAGAGCAAAAGAGATTCAGGATACTCACAGAAAAATACAGTCAATGGCCAAAATTCCGCTTTTATTAGCCGCTAATACGGAGAGTGGTGGAGATGGACTGGCGGTAGAGGGGACATCTTTTGGCAAGCCCATGGCAGTTGCAGCAACTGCGGATCCTGAAAACGGCTACAGGATGGGGTATGTTGCATGCAGGGAAGGGGCAGCACTGGGACTAAACTGGTCTTTTGCTCCTATCGTGGATATCAACAGAGACTTTCATAATCCGATAACAAACGTCAGGACCTTTGGCGATGACCCGGAGAAGATAGTTTCCTTTGCTTCACGCTATATGGATGGTGCAGATGAAAATAATGTTGCTGTGTCAATAAAACATTTCCCCGGAGATGGAATAGATGAAAGAGATCAGCATATCCTTACCAGTGTCAATTCTCTGTCTGTAAAAGAGTGGGATGACAGCTTTGGATATATCTATAAAAGTCTTATAGATAAGGGAGCAAAGACTGTAATGGTGGGCCATATTGCCCAGCCGGCTTATGTTAAAGAGATTAACAATAATGCTGACAGAAGAAGCATGTTGATGCCGGCATCTCTTTCTAAGGAACTTCTTGGAGGTCTTCTCAGAAAACGTCTTGGCTTTAATGGCCTTATAACCACAGATGCCACTCCCATGGTAGGATTTACCAGTGCAATGCCCAGAAATATTGCCATACCGACGGCCATAGAAAACGGCTGCGACATGATTTTGTTCAACAAGAGCCTTGAAGAAGATTACGGTTTCATGCTTGAGGGTATTGGCAGTGGTTTGTTGTCCGTAAAAAGACTTGATGAGGCAGTGCTGAGAATCCTTGCAACAAAGGCATCCCTGGGGCTTCATGAGAAACAAAAAAACGGAAGTCTTGTCCCTATGGAAGAAGAGTTATCAGTTGTTGGCTGCAGCAAACACAGAATGTGGGCAAAAGAGGTGGCTGATAAGGCTGTCACTCTTGTGAGGGACGAGAAAGCTCTTTTGCCGTTAAGTCCGAAGAAATACCGGAGGATATACCTAAATGTGATCAACAAGGAAATGGACCCGGAGAGCGCATTTGTAAAGATGTGGAAGGATAAGCTGGAAGCAGAAGGGTTTGAAGTTACGGTAAGGGACAGGCGTGTTAAAATTGTCCCGGCTGATTTTATGGATCCGGCATCACTGCCTGATGAGAAGAAGGCTCTTTTACATGAGATGTACAGAAGTGTTGCTGAGATGAAGGAATCCTTTGATCTGTATCTATATGTCTGCAATATGGAAAATGCTTCAAATAACACTACTTTGCGACTCAACTGGAACGTAGTGTTTGGGCTTGGAGATGATGCGCCCTGGCATGCATCAGAAATACCTATGATGATGATATCGACTTCGTATCCATATCATCTGTTTGATGCTCCCATGATCGGGACTTATATTAATTCCTACAGCGCAGGTGCGGATTTTGTCGATGCAACTGTAGAGAAAATAATGGGCAGATCTGAGTTTATGGGAGTAAGTCCCATTGATCCCCTGTGCGGAAAGGATTACATCTGATATGAAATATAAGGCCATAATTTTTGATCTGGACGGAGTTATCTGTTTTACCGATGAATACCATTATCTTGCCTGGAAGGAACTGGCAGATGAGCTGAATATTCCCTTTGACAGGACTATCAATGAGAGGCTAAGGGGCGTCAGCAGAATGGATTCTCTTGAGATCATACTGGAGAAATATTCAGGACCTGAGTTCTCAAAGGATGAAAAGGAAAAGTTCGCCGGAAAAAAGAACGACATCTACAGAAAGAGTCTTGAAAATATGTCTGAAAAAGACCTCTCGGAGGAGGTCAGAGAGACGTTAAAGGAGCTTAGAAACAGGGGACTTAAGCTTGCCATCGGATCTTCGAGCAAAAATACCAAGTTCATATTAAAACAGATCGGGCTGGAAGGTTTCTTTGACGCCATAAGTGATGGCACCAATATCACAAGATCCAAACCCGATCCGGAAGTGTTCTTAAAAGCTGCCCAGTTCCTTGCAGAAGAGCCGAAGGACTGCCTTGTTATAGAAGATGCTGAAGCCGGCATAGATGCTGCGGTATCAGGCGGTTTTTACAGCGCCGGTATCGGGTGCGCAGAAAGCTATGGAAAGGCCACATATCATTTAGAGAGCTTTAAGGACATTCTAAAGTATGTTTCTAGTTACTGTTCAGACAGAAATGCGCACTAAGCTGCGCATTTCGTGAGAACTTGATGCAGGAGTGAGCGCATTCCTTCGACGAAGTCGATATGGAATGAATGCGCGAATTGGTTACTGGAGCGAGCTGCATGCGAGTGAACA
>JAFPVA010000202.1 GCA_017413105.1 Butyrivibrio sp.
CCTCATATGTGGTTTCTGTTCGTCAGGTCAGAGGTTTGCCCATGGTTAGTCTGTTCCCAAATCCGGCTTCCTTCAGATTCCACCTCACGGTGGACACCCTTGCCTTCGGCTGTATCCTTCCCACTACCGGGCGGATTCGGGACTTTCACCCTTTAGAAACGTGCGCCGCCAGGCGCACCGAAAAAGCCACAGTCATCTGATTTTGATCAGATAACTGTGGGCATAACTCCAAGAACGAATTTTGCATTTCAACAGTCCGACGCCATATTGTTTTATTTCGTGTTATCAGTTTTTCCTTCCCTTATTTTTTCCCTTATCATGTCTCACATGACCATATGGAACGATATAACACAAGGGAAGATATGAGGGAAAGCTCAAGTTGGTAAACCCCAGTGTTTTCAAGGCTTAGCGGGATTGCACATAACAGCATACAGCATCTTATGAAGGTTCATAAACGGCGGCATTTCCACCTGGAAGTTAATTCTTCTTAAATAGTATATTGTTTACCTGCTCTGTGAGGTATAACTCCGTGTCTGTCTCTAACAGATTATAGCTGTCTATCACAGTTTTATCATGCATTTTCAGCACTTCCTCGTATCCGTAAGCCGTATCCTTCTTCTTTGGAAATCGTATTGAACTGTTAAAACTGCCTACATCCATGAGCCCATGTCTGCGGCAGATATCTATCCATTCATCCCTTGTATAAAACTTGATATGACCGTCTTTCTTAAGCCGCATGTAGTCGTCAACGAATCTTTCCGTATCACATTCATTAGGGCAGGGGTCTGATATGAACAGCATTCCGCCACTTTTCAAAACCCTGCTCGCCTCTCCGATACTATGCTCTATATCAGGGAAATGATGCAAAGCATATCTTGTTACAACCAGATCGAAAGATTTCTCTTCGAAAGGAAAATCAATCCCGTCATAACTTATAAACGACAGATTCTTTATCCCTTCAGAATCTGCCCTCGTGCGATTTGTTTCAAGAGCAGCATTCACGATATCCAGACCGATAACTTCACATCCGGGATTGTTCTTCGCGATAGGAAAAGAAAGATACCCGCTCCCGGTTCCAAGATCAAGGATTCTCATCCCCTCACTGATCTTTGCAAATTCAAGTATCTTATTAAGATGCTCTGAATCCTGAGTCTGCCTGTTATAGAATGTGCCCGCTGCGAAGCTTTCCTCAAAGCCATGACGTGTTGATTCGATACTCGTGGCAACGGGGAGATTTATCCAAAGTTCTGTTCGAGTCTTACTCTCACGCATCGATTTTATGACAAAAGCTTTTGGATCGGGATAAACAGTCAGGTCATCCTCTTCACCCTTATCAACACGCACCGGGAATGCAAGCTTCTCTTCATCTATCGAGAACCGGGCATCAACATCCGAACGGTTTCCTCTCGGGTCGAGGCGTATCCATTTATTGAATTCGTTCAAATAAACGCCAATCAAGCCGTGACATATATATACAGGATCAGTCTCATCATCGAGGATGAGCTTCTGATAACATAAGCCTGTCGGAACACCTTTACATCGAAGAAGTGCGGCAAGCAAATGAGACTTGGCATGACAGATACCGTGACCGATCTTCATAACATCGGAAGCACTGACTGCTATCTCATCTGCATTAATGTCAGCCGAATGCGGATAAGTGTCCCTTACGTACTCAAAGGCATGTCGGACAAAATCCGTTTCAGAGGAAGCCTCGTCAAAGAGCGTGTCCGCGAGAGCCTTGACCTCCGGCTTATTAAAGTCAATCACATCATCATATTTTAAATATATTTCTATGTTGTCTACGTAGGGGCTGACCATTTCTTTCCTCGGTTAAATCTGAAAGGTATTCATTAGGAAGCGGTGTCCTTGCAACCTCGATATTGTTTTCTCTTGCCGTTGTGATCAACTGTGTAATATTCTTTCTTACCTTATCGAATGCATAAAGACTCGCGTCAAAACATCCCTTTTGCGTATCTACAACCAGCAGTATCATATATTTCTCCTTACCATAATAAAATATCTTCCAATTTATAGAATCAGTTTTTTTCTCACCGTATATGTATTACCGGACAGTTCAACGATTTCAAAGCCGGCCTTTTCATATAATCGTAACGGCCCGGTAAAAGCCATTTCTATATTCTCTCCACCCTTTACCGGATATGCTTCAACATATTTGTATCCTTCGACCTTTGCATCATCACAGATTCTGCGTAAAAGCTGCGTTGCAATTCCTTTCCCTCGATATTCCGGAGAAATTTCAAAACATACTATTGCCTTGACTTCAGCTGAGACAATGCTATGTGTATATTCCTCATCTTCAGGCAAGGTATGTAGATCAAATTCACCGGTTCTATAGTAGTTCAGTCTGTCATTCGCATTACACCAACCTATTGCTATTCCATTATCAAATGCCAAATAGCCCTTGATTTCGCCTGCCTGCACCATTCTTTCGGCTGATTCCCTAAGTGCTCTTTTCCAGCCTTCCAGTCCGTTACCATATTCCTCTGCCCTCTGATACAATTCCTTTTTCATTCTTTCTTTGCTTAAATTGAAGGCATTGCAATAACACGGATAGAATGGCGATCCGTCTGAGAATGCCCTATTATCAAAGAAATCAAAATAATCCTCTGCCAAATCAGGAGTCAAACTCTTTATTTCATATTCCATTTTCTACTCTCCTCGTAAGACAAACTCCGATTGTCGTTCTAATTTATCCTGGAAGATAATCGTTCCACTATATTCGCTTCACTTATATATGTTTTATTTTCTGACACTTGCTTTGGGTGTGAACGATATATTCAAAACCATATCCATCCCTTCTGCAAGCCTCTGCAATAGTTTAATGGAAGGATTTCTTGTTCCGTTCTCCAGCTTGCTGATCTCTGTCTGGGCGATACCTGTTCTCTCAGCAAGTTCTTTCTGTGTCATATTCTGTGAGATGCGAGCGTCGATAATAGCACGGATCACATTCATTTCCGGTTGGATTTCCTCATATGCTTTGGCAAATTCCGGATCATTCATCTTTTTGGTTTTATACTCTTTAAGATTCATGTTAGCCCTCCTTATGGCGACTTAGCCAATCTGCTCGCCGTTCTTTTGCCAGCTTAAGTTCTTTTGCTGGAGTTTTCTGCGTTTTCTTTACAAATCCGTTTGTCGCTACAATCTTCTTTCCGACATAAAAGAAATACATCACTCTTGTGATATTACTTCCTTGTTTACAGCGAAGTTCAAAAATACCATCCTCAAGATGTTCCGAATAGGGCATACGTAATTCTGTCCCCTTCTCTTCCAGTATTTCCATAAGTCCTACCAACTTTGCAGACATCTTGGAATCCAAGGAATCCAAAAACTCCGCTACCTGCTCCCTTCCGTCTTCGCTTGAGTAAAATTCAATTTCAAATGCCATTAAAATTCCTCTTCTGTAATCATTATATGAGATATATCTCAACCTGTCAATGCTTCACTTACCTATTAGATCTTCATCTTCATCCCTTCATCTTCATCTAATCCATCTAATTCCTCTTCATCTCATTTATACCCGACCAAGCAGATCCATCAGTCCGAGCATCCCTTCTTCTCCCAGTTTAATCAGTAATAACGGAATTGCCTCGAACGCAGCGCCTGCCAAAAACATTTCAACGAAAACCGGTACATCCATTATTTTCGTTATTAGGCAGAAAACACTTGTAACCATCATGACAAATCCCAGTATGCTCGTTACAGTCTCAAAAAAGCTACCTATAGCACCCCAAAAGCAGAGGGCAACGAGCAAAAGTAATCGAACGGGCAGGAGTACCAACCTGATTGGGAACAGCAGAATAGCCTTTAGTATCCGCATTATAAATTCCCCCTTCCTCCTATGGTTAAGCGTAAACAGTATTATGAATCCATGAATATAGATCAGGATGCAGCATAGGTACCATTTTGTTTGAGGAAAAAATGCCAACCATTATTGACAATATCAGAACTCTATGTAAAAAGTCGTTCCCCAAACCTTGTACTTTTCGGCTTAAAAGTACAACGGCATTGTACTTTTGAAACAAACATCAAAAAAGACACCTACATCAAAGTAAGTGTCTTTAACGGCATCCTAAAAATATCATTTCAAAAGTTCTTCATTCAGAAGAAATTGTTCTATTCCTACATATGTGATCCCGTTTTCATCCTGCCACGGTTTAAGATAATCCCGAACTACAACCATCTTGCTGAAGGAATCAGGTATCCTTTTCAATGATTCAATCTCCTGCTCCTTTTTGTCCGGGTCGGCTATAGATAAGGCAGATTGGATATAAAACCGCTTGCCGCCTTGGTTTACGACGAAATCCACCTCCAGCTGCTTTCGGATCTTCTTACCGTCAGCATCTTTCGTATTGTATTCCACCACACCCACATCAACATTCATTCCTCTCCGGATGAGATCATTGTACAATACGTTTTCCATGATATGGGTCTCTTCCAGCTGCCTAAACCCGAGCCTTGCATTGCGAAGGCCCAGATCGGTGTAATAGTATTTGGCAGGAGTTCCTATATACTTTCTGCCTTTTACATCATAACGTACAGCTTTCTCTATAAGGAATGACTCCTCAAAATATCCGATATATTTTTCAATCGTTTCAGAGCCTATGCCAATCTGCCGTTCACTTTTAAACGTATTGGCCAGCTTGCTTGGATTGGTAAGTGATCCGATCCCCGATGCAAGGACATCAAGCAATATATCCAGCACCTCTGTATCATTCTTGATTTCATGTCTTTCAAGTACGTCTTTTATATAAGTCCGGTCGAAGAGATCCTTTAAATACCTGCTTTTCTCCTCGTGTGATTCAAGTAAAGTTGCAAGCGGCATTCCGCCATAAGTGTAATAATCCTGCCAGGCTCCTCTCTTATCCCCTTCATATTCGTTATAAAACTCCGCAAATGACAACGGATATACCCGGATCTCATCACCCCGATCTCTAAACTGAGTCAATATATCCGAAGACAACATTTTGGAATTACTGCCGGTTACATACACATCGGCATTATCCATATGCATGAATCCGAGAATAACATCGATAAACGTTATCTTGGCATCCTCATTATCCACGTAAGGATTTTGAATCTCGGATACAAACTGGATCTCATCAATGAAAATGTAATACCTCTTCTTAGGATCGACCATATGATCACGAACATACTTATCCAATTCCAAAGGATTACGATATCTGGCATTTTCCAATATGTCCAAAGCCAAAGCGATGATCTGGTCTTCCTTCACCCCTTCTCCCAGAAGCCATTCCCGATACAGCTGAAACAATAGTACCGATTTGCCGCTTCTGCGCAGTCCCGTAATGATCTTAATACGTCCGTTATCTTTCTTTGAGATGATCTCTTTCAAATACTGTTCCCTCGGATACATCCAAACACCTCGCATGATTTATTTGCGGTTATCCGCAATTATTTCATATATAATATAGCATTCTCTCCTCTTATAAGTCAATGATGTTCATGAAATTTTTGCGGATATCTGCATTTTTTTATCAAAGTTCCGAGCTCATAGTCGCCAGTAGTTTCATCTGCTCCAATGCGATTTGCTTTGTTTTAGAACCTTTCAGGTTCTTATATACTGTAATTATCCCCAATAATACTTCGTTGCAAAGGAATAATAATTCTTTTCAACTCCGTTGATAGTAACTTTTTGAATATCTGAAACAAGCGCTACATCCCCAATTTTAAGCCTATCATCAATGTTTAATAATAAGATGTGTTTTGCCACCGGATATACAGAGAAGATGTTTGTGCTGTAAAAGTCATTCAGTGCTGCAACTTTCAAAAGGATATCTGACATATCCGTATTCTCGGGACATAGCTTAAAGAATAGCTTATCTAGTGCATCTTCCTGAAGATGATAGTTTTCCAACTCATCCCAGGCACGAAGATAATACTCTACCTGCTCAGAAGTAGGAAGCGGCACATCAATTTTCTTCGTTCTCATTTCAGAAATTCTCCTTACCTATTTCGTAGCCAAATTAGAAAAGACTCATCTGCCCATTCATGATTTTATAATAGCCATGCTCTATTCTCTCATTGCCTTCGTGTGTCATAATCTCGAAATTGCTCAAAGCTTGTTGCTTAATGACAAGCTTAATCACGCACTCAAAACAGCTGGTAACATCACTTTTGTTAATGTCCGAAAGGCATATAAGCTGGACATTAAAGTGCTTTGCAATATCAAACATAGGCTTCAGCAAATGTGCCGAGGTAATCTTTCCGAACGGATTATCCAGGATAAGAACGCTCTTGGCTTCTTTGCTTACGATTCCGGATGTAGATCGCGTATAATTCATAAGAGTAAGCACAACGGAAAAGAACACCACAAATTTTTCTGCTCCGGAGCTTTGTGTCAAGGTGTCTTCCCATCTCTTATAAGACGAATTCGCAACATTCAAATCAATCTTGTAAACCTTCACTGGGACAGTTTCCCTGATAATGTATTTGTGAAGGAGCCTTTCACTTCCTACAATGCTCTTCGCCCGTTTCTGGATCTGCTTTTCCTCAAGGTTATTAACCAGCATCTCCTTTATTTCGTTGGCCCCTTTCTCTATTTCGTTCCGAATAGACACCCTGGAGGCTTCTTCTGACAATTCCTTTTCTTCAGGAAGATCCATTTTCAGCATCGGGATCTGAGGCTTTCCATCATAGATATGTGCCTTTGAGCTGCTGGCAATCATTCTGAGATCTTCGTACACTCGTTTTCCCTGTAAGAAGCACTGTTCAACCAAATCATTGAAATCGTTCGTAATCTCCCTAAGATCCGTTTCAATCTTGCTGTTGATCTTACGAATAGATTCAATCATTGCGGTGATGCTTTCACTTATGGTAAACAGGCGATCGCCTTTAGTCTCTGTAGCATCAATCATCCCACCAATCGCATTCAATTTACCCACAATCTCTGCCAGGGCAATTTCCTTATAGGTTGTGACGGTGGACTGTATCTTTCTGTATAATTCCTCTCTCTTTCGAGTGTATTCAGTCTTGCTAGAGGTAAGCCTTTCCTTAAGCGTTTTCCATTGCTCATCCGGATTTGCGCTCAAGATGGTACCCTCAGCAATAACTCCTTCTGAATACCCCTCAAGTTCACTATTGACCTGATAAGAGATCTTTTCCAAAAAACGCTTTTCATTTTCTAAGACATTAAGCCGATCTCTAAGCCTCTTTATCTCTTCTCGTGCTTTTGATATTCTCTCTTTAAATGCTTCTCCGATTTCTTCTTGAGGAAGAGGAATACCCTCATGTTCAGCCAGAGCTTCCTGGGCATGCTTCACTTCCTGCTCTGCAGCAGTATAATCGCCCTTCTTGTCTGTATACTCCTCCTGCCTTGAATCCCGGGTCTTTTCACAAGTTTCTCTCTCTTGTCTTACTTTGGATAATGTTTCCATTGAAAGCGTCGGATTTGTATATTCGCTCTCCTCACATGAGAAGCTAGCCAGCTCCTCTTCATACTTCTGCTTCGAGTTCTGTTCGGATTCCAGAGTGCTTCTTAATCTTGCCAGACTCTCGTCCATATTGCTTAATAGAGCTTTGTACTGTGCAAAGAGTGTCGAATAATCACCTTCAAGCACTTCGGAAGACTTAGCATTATCGACATTTTCAAGAATGGAATTGATATCTCTTATCAAGGCCTCAATACTTTCCATTCTTTCCTGCAATGTCGCCATTTCCTTAACATGCTTCTCCACATCATCGCATGCAGCCTTATAATCAGCCTCGGCAGCATTTTTTGCCATGTACAGATCTTGCTCCGCTTTATACTTTTCCTGCTCTTCAGATATCATTTCGCGCAATTCACAAAACGAATCCAGCCATTTATCGACCTTCTGAATTAAGTCAGTACACTCCTTCTGCTGCTCTGTCAGATGGCTTCCTTCCTCTTGAAGCCTCTGCAGTTCACTCTCAAGCTCTTTCTTTTTTGTCTCAAGCTCGCGGATCTGCTCTTTATAACTTGCGATCTGAGTTTCCTGCACTTTTCTCCAATCTTCAGCATAAGTAAATCGGTCTGCTACATTCCGATCTTCCTTGCCTTCCTGCAGATGGTTTAGAAGCTGAGCCAATCGGTCTTCCAGATTGGATATTTCTTCGCTTAAGCGGTCAAAATATCCCTCTCTATCGGCGAAGAAGCTTTTATCATGCGCGGTTAGGAACGCACCTACTTCCTTTGTTCCATCAAAGATATGATCAATTTGTGCCATCGTAAACAGAGGAACTACAGCCGGAAGCCAATCGATGTTTCCGGCGGACAATAGTCTCTTGATGTCTTTCTCATTATTGAACAATAGCGCATAGGCCATCTCCGGGTAAGCACTCAGAATCTCCTCCGCTCTATCTGCGGATACTGTGCCAGCCTCAATCTGACCACATATATACTCTTCACCGGTCGTTGGATTCAATCCTGTTGAATTCACATAATCCATGATTTCCGGGAGTATGTGCAAATAGCCGGACTCTGCCGCTTTCCTTTTCTCTTTCAGACTGTCAAGTTTTCGCTTTTTTGTCGCAATATCCGCCTCAGTCGTGTCAATATCCCTACGGATCTCATCATGCAGAACTCCCGTAAAAGCTGCATTACTTTCATGGCTATACTTCTCGCAGATTCTTACAATCTGTTCAAAGATAGAATCATATTCTCCTAACTCACTCTCCGCATCTTCCAAAGATCGAGAGACCTTGTTAATATCAATCGTTAACTCCGCTTTTTCTTGAGGAATCTGATCTTCTCGTTTCCTGATTTCTGCAACGCGCTTTTCTATTATTGCGAGTGTGGTCTCTTGCTCTTTTTTTGATTCCTCCCTCCGGCCCTTTGCGGCCTCTATTTCCTCTTCCGCATAAAAGCCCGTAAATCTTCTGATAGCATCTATCTGAAGATTGGCAACTCTCTTATCCGTACTACTCTTGCTTGCATTAAGTGCCGCTTCCGCTTCAGTATGTCTTTTGCTCACACTATCACGCGCTGCCTCGGATTTTTTCTTTGCGTCCTGACATTCCTTTACGGTTGCAGATTCCTGGTTGATTTTTTCCTCCAGTTCCGCCCTTATGCTCTCCTGCTCGCTTTCTGCCTCCCTAGCCTTAACCAGAACAGAATACTTCAAATTTGCAATGTGTTCTGCGTCATCCGAATGATTCTCTTTGTCTTCTATAAGCTTCTTAAGCTCTGTAATCTTTCCATCCGCTTTCTGTATCTGCCGATAAAGCTTTGCGCTCTGCAGGATGTCTTCTTCATGTCTCTTAGCCTCAAGCGTAGCTTTACTTTGTTCAAGAAGAGCTAGAGCCTCTTCCATATCCGCTTTTACACGATCACGCTTTTCACTGGCGACATAATAGTCCTTTGATTTCTTCTCGTGATCGATACGAGTCATCAAAGCATTCTGTCCTTCAATTTCCTGAGCAACCCAGCCCGTCTCCTCATTGACCGCACTCATACGATTGCCAAGCGCAGCCGCAAATCCTCTGGTTTCTGACACATTTGCAACAAACACATCATTGGCATTATAAAGGTCATCACTTATTTCGCTAACGCCTTCGAGATCCTCCAGCAGTTTCTTGTTTGTGTCCCGCTGCTTAATTACCGATTCCTTGTCAGTAATCTTCTTGGCATAGTTAATAAGCATCGTTTCCAGGGAACAGTCAGTACCTTTGGATGCTACGCTCATCAGCTTTTGCTCAATAGCAGGGATGAAGAATTTTGCTATCAGTTTGTCAGAGGTTTTTGCTTCATCGAAATACTGATTAAGGCCGCCTTCGTCCTTATTCAGCACTTCTATAACGCTTTCCCATTCTGTCCTGAAGATCCCATATTCCGCCAGGAACTCAGACCACTTTACCGCATCATCTGAGGAATAATATGTCAAAAGTCCCCTACTTGATTTTGCCTTTTCTCTAACATAGTCAAACTGAGCCGGGACATAATTTCCATTATCGTTGCTTGACAGCTCAAGACTCGAGATACTATACGCTGAATATGTGTCGTAATGTGTCGTAAAAGTATAGTATTTAACCGAATTTCCTCTCTTGTCCTCTTCTGTCGATGCACTCGAACTTGCCGCGATTGAAATACCAGTCAGCAGTTTTTCCTTGCTTCCATCCAAGTTCCATTCCAGCAATATATATGAATGGTCACCCGTATGTGAAAAATAGTCTTCAATACGTCTTCCACCGGCCATTGCCTTTGGATGTACCGGTTGCATCATAAGCTGAACAAGGACTGTCTTTCCACCACCATTATTCAAATTAAACAACGTATTCAAAGCCTCTCCCGTATCAGGAGAAGCTAGATCATATAACTCATCCGGAATAAAGCGGTTTCCGTCATTGTAATTGAAATTCACTATCCGGATCTTACTTATCTGAGGCATGATTTTCCTCCTCTATCCAGCTATTGATCGTCTGAACACGATCCTTACGCAGCACATAGGGCATAAGATCTTTTGCTTTTTTCGTAGGCCTTATTCGTCCGCCCTCGTCTTCCAGAAAGAGCTCATCCGCTTTGAACTTCAGCAGGATTTTATTTACGACTCCATAACGGTCATCAATCCTCTTACTGGTTATTTCGCCTTCCTTCTTACTCAGCCAATCCTCTGCCAACATGTGGAAGTTTTCGCTGTAATCATCCGTTTTGTCATCCTTATCAATGTCATCGCGAGTAACGTCCTGACAGTGCTTTGTGAATTCTTTGATCAGTTCTTCTTTTGTAATGAAATCTCTGGTCAGTGCATCCACTCCTTCACCCTTGAAAAAGATGTACAGAATATAGATTGCCAGATAATTCATCAAGTAAAGATCTCTGCTCCTCACCTCATTCGTAGCCTTGATATCCGCACGGTAATCTACATTGTTCTTGAGGAAGAGATCATTATCCTGGGTCGGAACCATATAGATTCGATCCTGCGCCTGAATGATTTCAAAGCCCAGCTCAATCCCCATTTGATCAAGTTCATCCCTGGCCTCCGTGTCCTCTACAAGGTTCCACATCAGGCTATTATCATTTCTGTCAATCCAGCCTTTTTTCATAAGTTCATGAAATAGTTTAAGGGCACTGTTGTTCATCGCTCCACCTCAACCATATAATTCGTCATTTGAATCTTTACAGAATCCTCTCCATCCCGCAAATCAAAATCAAAGGCTTCGTCGGACGTCGTAAAGTGCAATCTCTGCATTCCCAGGTATTCCTTCGGAAGCTTGGACATAATCCATAGCAGATCAAGTTCCCCCAAAGGTTCTGCAACAATAACGCCTTCCGCGTTCCTCAATTCTTCAAGATCAACCTTTCCCGTTTGATAGATTGTCATCAGCGTATTGGGAAGATATCCGCCGGCACTCCATTTCATCAATTCATTCAAGGATAACGAATGAATGTATTCTTTTATCTCGAAGGATGTTTTACCTTGTGCATATGCAAAGAACGACCTGCAAATATCCAGATATAACTCGTTGCGTTCCCGGATCCGTCTTTCCGCTTCTTCGTCCTCATTATCTATTCTGAGTCCCGGCTCATCTTCTTCATTGTTGATATATCCATAAGCCGCATAAAAATTCTCGATACTGAACTTCTTCTCCAAGCCGGGACTGGCGAGTGGCCAAAGCAGCGTTAATACCGCATCGCCCAAACCATCGCCCATTCTGCGAAGTTTGACCATTATGTCCTTATCAAAATTCATCCGTTCAAAGCTCTTAATTGCAAAGCTATCGCGTAGAATCTGGTTGTACGAGTCTGACGCAAGATTCTTCGCATTGATCAAGGAGCGCTGCTCTGTGATCGTCAAGTTAAGATTCTTGTTGATTTCATTTAGCTCCCTAAGGTTCTTCCTGGCCTCTTCCGTATCAGCACCACTTTCGAGAGCATTCTTTATAGCCTCTGCCTCCCGTAATGCAATCTTGTGTATCTCCTGCAGTTCCCGTTGCTCATCTACCATCAAGGTTCGGAACTGCCCGACAATCCTCTCATATTCGTCGACAGTTATCTTAGTTATATTCTCACGGCAACGCAGAAGAAAATCATCCAAGCTGTGTCCCATATTACGTAACCTGGCTACCAATTCCCTGCTTTGCGTCAATGCCTTGGAATAATTCTTTCTCTTCATATATTCCTGCATTTTGAAGCGAGTCACAGAGTAGTCCAGCTCAGACTCTATCTCCATAGACCTATATAAGAAGTCGAAAACCTCATCCGTAAGATAGTATGATCCCTTCTCCTCATTGATTAGTCGTACCGGCATGCTCTTGAACACTTCCTCATCCGCAAAGAAAGTGTTGTACTCTATCATTTTTCCGTTGTTCTGGAGCACATTTACGACAATGTAGTATGCCAGCTTATTCGTATCAACCTCATACGTCTCCGGTACGATCTGAATAATGCTATCGAGGAATCCCTCTATATCCTTTAAAGTACAGGTTTGGACATCACTGAGCGTTCGCTCCTTAATGTACAAAAGAACCGCCACGATCAAGTTGTTTAAGGTGTCAAAATCATTTTTAAACATCTCCCGAATATCGTCCGAGCAATTCGAGACAGAAATGCTTCGAACAATATCGATAAACTTCATTCTGTTTTGAAAGCCCGTAAGCATTTCTTTAATATCAGGGCGAAGCATTCTCTCACCTCTCGCTCAAAATGGTATAAGATATTATCTCCTGCGGAATCAGCTTATTATCTTCTAACACACGGTTTAAAAATTTCTGTTCCTCCGCTGAAAAATCTTCAAATAAATCCGCAAAAGACACACCCTCTTTTTTAGAAGATGGGCTGTTCTCAAGGCAAATACTCTGTGCTCGTTCAATCATTTTCCTATATCCCGGAATGAATAGTTCGATATTCAAGGAATCATTCACATCTCTTGTTCTTCTGAAGATATCAAAACCTTCCCGATCAATATCACCCCAATACAGGAATGTAACAATTGGATTGCCCATAAACCTTACATATTCAACCAGCGCTCCAGCTTTATTCGACACCTTGTTTCCATTTCCATAGACGACACCATCTATAGCCACGCCAAACAAGCTCGTAAAATGATCTTCAAACATACACCGCCGGATGTTGAACCATATATCTTTGTTCTCGCAAATAAGCAAGGTCAGGTCATTTTTCCGCTCCGGTATATAGTCGTGAAAGCAATACTCCGGAGTGTCATAGAATCCCAAATCTGATTCGGATATCTCTAAGTGTCGAAGTAGAGACTTCACCTCCGGATCATCCAACACCTTCTCACGACCAAAAATCTCAAAAGACCGCTCTTTTCTTGAAATCGGCTCTCCTGCGTTCCTCGAGAAAAGAAAAGCATTCAGGCATTCGATAACATCTCTGTGTTTCAGATACTCCTGAACATGCGAAGATAGGTATCCGGTCCTTTGCAAAGCCGGATGTAACTGTCGAATCTGCTTTTCTGCCTCTTCACTCGACTCTTCTTTTATCAGGATCCTATATTTCTTAAACAGCGGATATTTTCGATTTCCGTTCTGGCCAGAGTTCTTTACTGGTTCCAAAATTGAAGCGTCAACCAATTCGGAAATCATGTCAAATAAGGCTTTTGTGTCCGCCGGATCTGCTTTCAGCAAGTCGGTCAAAGCCTCAAGTGTAATGCTCCTTTTCCCGTATGCTAATAGATTATTCTTAATGTACATTTTCATCCTCTGGAATCATCTCCATAATGTCCCCGATATCGCACTGCAAATATGCGCAGATCCGCTTTAGGACATCCATTGACACGTCCTCATTGCGCCCCAGCTTTGCCAATGTATTAGGGCTCATTTCTATAGCTTCTAACAAGTCCATCTTCTTCATATTTTTATCGATAAGTATTTTCCACAACTTGTTATAACTTACTCTCATCTCGCAATTCCTCATACACTACGCAGCATCAAACGGCTTTGGCAGCCTACAATAATTCAAAGTAAATTATAACGCTTAGGCCTTCAAATATCAATAATTTTATTATAGATATCTATAAATTGCTACCTATCCTTTCACCCCACTTTTCATTATCCACATTTTATGTCCATTAAAACGGACTCAAAGCCAGATTCCTTAGATTTCGTTACTGTTCACTGGTCAGCCAAATTACCTATCTCGTAACCACATTTCTGTTCTTTTCATTCCCTAAAAATGTAGAAAAATAGCCACTTTTTTGCATTTTCTTATTGCTTTCTATATGGTTATGTGATATAATTATCTCGTAACCATATAGGAGGTGATCACATGGCAATAATAAAACAATTCGACAAACGCTCCGGAATCACTTATGTCTATGACTCCAAATCCTTCTACGACAAGGAGAAAAAATGCTCCCGTGCGAAACGCACCCTTATCGGCAAGATCGACCCTGATACCGGAGAGATAATCCCTACTGACGGCAGAAATAAGGGCGCAAGATCAAAACCCGAAGCCTCTTCCCCCGATCTCGATATGGCTAGGCGCATCCAGGAACTCGAGGATGAGAACCGTCAGCTCAACCTTCAGATAACGGCATTGAAAAAGGAACTTGACCGTATCAAAAGATCATCCCGGAAATAAGGAGCTGGAACCTTGACCCTACAAGAAGCCTACAACCTCAGACGTAAAGAGCTGATCTCTCTTCGCGCCGAAAACAGGAGACTTCAGAAGCAAACCTCTGGCCTCTTCACCAGCGAAGAGAAGGAATCTGTTCTTCCTTTCACATCCGGGAGTGGATTACACCAACAACATAAGCGAACGTGAACTGCGCAAGTTCAAGAGAAAGCAGAAACAGGCAGTGGTGCTCCGAAGCCATTCAGGGGCACAGTATATTTGTGATGCCCTCACCATCATTGAAACTGCCCGTATGCAAAACAAAAATGTTTATGACATTGTCGCCTCCTCCTTTATTTGATTTATTACTGTTCTGGCGTGGGAAGTTTGTTAAATCTTCACAAATGAATTCATCTATCCCAAGTATTTACTTTTTTTGGCTGACCGGTGAACAGTAACCCCGAACGCATGTGCGTTTATACCCATTTAGGCCATCTTTTGAGCACAAAAAGAGCAGGGCTGACCATCATCAGACCACCCTGCTCCGAATTAAAACTGTTTATGTCATTTTATAGGCACATTGTCATATATGGCGGAATACAGATTATATCATCCTTAATGC
>JAFPVA010000203.1 GCA_017413105.1 Butyrivibrio sp.
ATGAGGAAGCCATGGGCTATGTTTGCCATTATCATGGTGAACATATTGACATTTTCTCTCGATATTATCGCAACAATATCCGGCGTAAGTTCTACATAGGCTGATAGCCAGTTCTGAAAAAAGGTAGCATAAATAAGAATATTGCAATCTCATTAGATCCCTGCAAAGCGGCCGTCACACTAACTGCCAGTTCAGGAGCACTGGTTCCCATTGCAACAAGGGTTAATCCAATAATAAGACTGGGTACATGGAACCTCGCTGCGATAGACGAACTTCCGCTTACAAACATATCCGCACCTTTGATAAGTGCAAAAAATCCGATTGATAAAAGTAAGATATTAACTAAGATCATTTTTATTCCTCCGTATTAAAAAAGAGACTATCACTGCATTACAAAGTGCAGTAATAGTCTCGCTTTTTGAAACAAGTTCCGGGGACTTTGGTCCCGTACTGACGAAAGCATGTAACACATACGTGTAAGCTACTCCCTATTACAAGAAAGAAAATGTATATTATAATCCAAGCAGATCTATTCTGCGCTTGGTGTGAAAACCTATTGCTGACATGTACAGATCCTCCATGGAAACCTTTGCGGCTGAGTGATCCTGACCCATTCTGTCACTGGCAAAGTGATCTGTTTCTTCAATGGGGGCAATAGTGGGCCTTTCGGTATTAGGCATTTCCAGGGCCTCGACCCCGGCAATATTTGCAAGTTCATCAGCAGCATCGGAAATATCATCAACAGCGTCATAGGCATCCAAGGCCATGTCAAAGCTGGCTGCCTCCTGCACCTTGCCGGCGCTTCCCGGGGTATACCAGGAATAGTCATTTCCTATGCTTCCTATTCCACCAACTGCACCAATGCTCATATAAGGCCTCCTTTCGGTATGGATAATCGGATGCTTTAACGAGAATAAAAAAGAGACTTCACTGCATATATAATATGCAGTAAAAGTCTCGCTTCTTTAGAGTATATCCCGAGGAGAAAAACTCCTGTATTGACGAAAATATACTACACAAAAAATGTGCAAGCTACTCCCTGATACTGTAAAATAAGGTTAACTGACTTTTTTTTGTGTGTCAATGCATTTTGTAAATGATTATAGAAAATTTATTTTTTCATTTCTGATGTAACCTTTTCTTTTGTGGTGCGTCTATGTATATGAAAGCGCAAAACAAGAGATAACGACAGATTTCACGATGGATTGATAATTCGCAAGATAATCGTGCTAAGGTATGTTGTTGATGATGGTCATTCTGTAATGAAAGAACCGATGAAAGATAAAAGGATTATTCCCATGAAGAGAATAATCCTTTTATCTTTTATCGGGCCGGAGTGCAGAGGGTGCAACCCTTTGGCGGATTGTAAAGGCAGAGCCTTACGCAAGGTGCAGGAGCAAGGCTCAAAAGTTCCATGGTTTCAGGAAAATGTGTATTGACATATTATATCGCGCGCGATACAATATAAGAAATAAATCGCACGCGATATGATTGGAGGCGAACAGATGGATGATAAATATGCCGCTTTAAGACTGAAGAATCAGCTTTGTTTTCCGTTGTATGCAGTCTCAAATATGATAACCAGGAAATATAAGCATATGCTCGACAAACTTGATCTGACCTATACCCAATACATTGTTATGATGGTTTTATGGGAGGAAAAAAAGGTTAACGAGAAGTTTCTGTGCGAAGCGCTTTGCCTAAAATCCAATACGGTAACGCCGCTGCTGAAAAAGCTGGAGGCCAAGGGTTATATTGAAAAGACAAAGGACACAAGCGATGAACGTAACTTGGTAATCACTTTGACGGATGCAGGCGAAAAACTGCAGGACAAAGCCCTGTGTGTTCCGGAAACTATAGCTCAGGAATTTCACCTGACACAGGAAGAAGCACTAACATTATATCAGACTCTATACAAAATGCTCGATGAAGAAAGGGCAAGAGAAAATCAGTGATAAATAAAGGAAAGGAGCAGATGGATATGAAGAACTATGATGTAATCTTTATCGGAAGCGGACATGCATGCTGGCACGGAGCTCTTATTTTGAAGATGCTTGGAAAGAGCGTGGCATTGGTAGAAAGAGATCTTGTTGGTGGTACATGCACCAACTATGGCTGCGATGCCAAGATCCTGTTGGATTCACCGTTTGAACTGAAAGAAGCACTGGATCGCTACAAAGGAATCGGTGTCACAGGTGAAAGTCAGATCGACTGGTCTGCTCTTATGCAGTATAAAAAACAGTATATCGGAGCTATGCCTGCGGCGCTGGAAGGAATGTTCTCCCAGTTTGGCTTTGATCTGATCCGCGGTGAAGCTAAGTTTGTAGACAAGAACACGGTCAAAGTTGGCGAAGAAACCTATGGTGCAAAGCACTTCGTGATCGGTACAGGCCAGAACTATATCCCTATGGACATCCCCGGAAAAGAATATTTCCATGATTCCCGCGAGTTTCTTGATCTGGATGTCATCCCGGAACATGTGACATTTGTCGGCGCAGGCATTATCTCTATGGAATTTGCCTCTCTCTGCCTTTCCCTGGGCAAGAAGGTCGATATCGTGGTACATTCCGATAAGGCGCTTAAGCAGTACCCGCAGGAATACGTACAGTCGGTTATTGAGAAGATGAAGGCGCAGGGTGCAAATTTTGTTTGGAACGCAAAGGTGGAATCTATTGAAAAAAATGGTGAAACCTATACACTCAAAGGCGCAGACGGGATTTCCATTGATACAGATTACATACTGATCGCAGTTGGCCGTAAGGCGAATGTGGACGGCATGGATCTGGATAAGATCGGTATTGAATATTCAGATCGGGGAATCAAGGTGGACGATCACCTCCGCACAAGTGTCAAGAATATCTATGCCTCCGGTGACGTCATTGACAAGAAAATCCCGAAGCTCACGCCTACGGCAGAGTTCGAGTCCAACTACATCGCTATGGATATCTTAAATCCGCTTAGTGGAAAGATAGAATATCCGGCCATTCCGAACCTGGTATTCACCCTGCCGCGCATCGCGCAGGTCGGCGTGTCTGTTGATGAAGCGGAGACTCATTCGGAACTGTATCGTGTTGAGAAGAATCCAGTCGGTGCTACTATGTCATGGCTGAATAAAAATCAGAAAGACGAGCACTTTACCTTTATCTTTGATAAGAAGCAGAAACTTGTCGGTGCTGCAGTATTCAGCGATGATGCAGGCGCGTATATTGATATTTTGACCATCATCATCAACCAGAAGCTGGGAGTGAAGGATCTGCAAAAAATGGTATTTTCTTTCCCGACGCAGACCTATGGCTTGATTTCTTCACTGATTCCGTTGTTCCTGAAAAAGTGATGGAGGAGGCAGACAGAATGTCTTACAGGGAATCCTTGCTGATGAGGATGGTACTGCCGAGGATCAGCGAAAAGCAAAGGAACTGATCGATAAGCTGGCAGAATATAAGCCTCTTGCCAAGATAGAGGAGCGGGAAGAGCAGAATTATAACATGATCGACAACGTGATCAATAATCTTCCCCAGGATCCCGAAGAAAAGAAGGAGCCTGCACCGCAGAGAGAAATGAGGGAAAAAATAAAGATATCCGAAAAGAGGATATGATGAAATCAGTTCTTGCTAAAGGTAAGGTCGCAATTTAAAAGATCTGTATAGTGCGCATAGACCAACGATTATACCTGCGCGAAACTGCGCATACACCAAAGATTAGCAACAAATCATGTTGCGCTTTTTGGACAAGAGTGATAAAATCAAGGCAAAATCAGCTGTAAGGAGGATGCTGCCTTGATTTTTAAGCGAAAGATCTATGAAAAGCTTCTGGAATGGAAGAAGTGCGAAGGAAGCGAGGCACTAATGATCGAGGGTGCCAGACGAGTTGGCAAATCGACCATTGTGAAGGAATTTGCGCAAAATGAGTATGAGAGCTTTCTTTTGATAGACTTTGCCCGGACCTCAGAGGATGTAAAAAGTTATTTTGTGAAGTTCAATAATGATCTGAACACGCTTTTTATGATGCTCCAGAATGTTTATGGGGTAGAACTGAAGGAAAGGAAAAGCCTGATCATATTTGATGAGGTTCAGCGGTATCCTACAGCAAGGGAGATGATAAAGTACCTTGTTGCGGATGGAAGATATGATTATATCGAAACAGGCTCCCTCATTTCCATAAAAGAAAATGTGAAGGATATAGTGATCCCGTCAGAGGAGAGATCGATACGGATGTATCCTATGGATTTTGAGGAATTCTGTATCGCACTTGAAAACAAACCGCTTGTGTCATATATCCGGGACTGTTTTTCCAAGACCATACCATTGGAAAGGGCGCTTCATGATAAGGCAATGCAGTTATTCAGGGAATATATGCTGGTTGGCGGTATGCCGCAGGCGGTTTCAGCATATATTGATTCTCATAAGGATTTTGGCGCTGTTGACAGTATAAAAAGGAATATACTGAGCCTGTATCGTGAGGATATTATGAAGATCAATGCGAAATACAGGTCAAGAGTGATAGCACTTTACGATATGATTCCGGCACTTTTGTCAAAGCACGAGAAAAGAGTGGTGTTCAGCAACATTGTTGACGGAACGTTTTCGGAGCAGTATGCCGAGACCTTTTTCTGGCTGACAGACAGCATGATCGTCAATGAATGCAGAAAAACCGATAATCCCGGTATTGCGCCTGCATTAAATGCTTCCGAAACATATATCAAGTGCTATATGTGTGATACCGGACTCCTTTTGAGCCATGCGTTTAATGAGAACGAATTATTGGAAAACGAAGTATATAAACAGATTTTGCAGGATAAGCTGTCGCTGAATGAGGGGATGCTATACGAAAACCTTATAGCACAGATGCTTACTGCGAATGGGCATAAATTATTCTTTTATACTCGGTACAGTGAAGAAAAGCATCGCAATGATATAGAGATCGACTTCCTGATATCCAATAACAGCAAACTGAAATATAAATCCTTCCCGATAGAAGTGAAATCCGGGAAAAGATACACAACCAAGTCATTAACAAAATTCAAGGAAGCGTACGGAAAGAGAATGGGTGGTGCTTATATCATACATCCAAAGAATCTGAGCATTAAGGATGATATAATCTGTATTCCGCCATATATGACAATGTGCCTATAAAATGACATAAACAGTTTTAATTCGGAGCAGGGTGGTCTGATGATGGTCAGCCCTGCTCTTTTTGTGCTCAAAAGATGGCCTAAATGGG